>PHDE01000076.1 GCA_002842505.1 Bacteroidetes bacterium HGW-Bacteroidetes-3
GAATTTTGACATAATTTCCATTACCGCCGGCATATTTCGATTCTATAACGGTTCCGTTGGCGGTGGCTTCAATTGGCGTTCCAATTGGCGCCGCATAATCTGTTCCTTTGTGTGCTTTAATTTTGTTTCCGTAATAGGCAATGCGCCTTTGTAAATTGTATTTTGAAGAAATTCTGCTGAATTTTACGGGCATTTTTAAAAATTGCCGGCGTAAAACATTGGCTTTGTCATCATAATAATCTGACGCTTTTTTGGTTGAATCAACCATATAATTAAAAGCATAAAAAGGCTTGTCGTTATGCTCAAAATAGGCAGCCTTTATTTTTCCAATTCCTACAGGAATAGTGTCTTCTAAGTAAAACTGCTCGTATATGAGCCTAAATTTATCATTTTTTTGAAGTTTGGAAAAATCAATGGCCCAAGCAAAAACCTCATCCGCCATTTTATAAGTTAAATCTGGACTTAATCCTTGGCTTTTGATGGCGTGAGAAAGATGGGTGGTAATAATTCCGGAGGCGGTTTTAATTACCTTTGTTATTGGTTTTTTTCCATTATGGACGGTGATTAAGGAGTCTTTAAAATCAATAATTGTATATTCAATAAGGGAACGTCTGTATATAAAAACTTGTGCTTGCTGTGTGGAATCATTTTTCGCCAAAATGGTGTAAGGTTTTCCGGCTCTTAGGCTTCTGATATTGAAAGAGTCCTTTGTTTTAGTGACAATTTCATGTATTTTTGAATAGTCTACCTTATTTTTTGTTAATATTTCACTAAAATTTTCGCCAGATTTAATGGTGTCATTTATCACCTTATAATCGTTTAGCCTATAACCAAATTCATAAATAATTTTTTCTGGTATTGGAAGTATTTCAGGTTTTTTTTCTTTACAGGCAATAATTAAGACAACGAATAAAAGGACAACTAATTTTTTCAATGTAGGCTAATTTTACAATTAAATTTGTTTCAACAAATGAGTTGCGAAAATACAATTTAATTTCAAAAAATTATGTTAAAAGGATGCGCTAAACCTTTAAATTCGTCAAGATCTGCCCTAAGTGACCCAACAGCAAGAGATGCTTTAATCAGCAGCGGAATTTTATTTTCGTCATCACTTATCCATATAGTCAAACTTTCCTGCTCTTTAAAAACACGTCCGGCCTGAACCATTGGCCTAAATTTTAAGGATTTGACTTTGCCAAATTTGGTTTTTACAACTTCTGTTCCTAAAAAACGAAGCTTAAAATTAGTGACTTCTTTATCTATAAACATTTTTAATTCAATTTCATCGCCTACTTTTAAATTGGTTAAATTTTGGTTTCTCAAAAAATATAAAGAGGAAAGCAAGTCTTGTATATCATTGCCAATAGGGTGTTTATCTACCGTATTGTGTTTGTAGTTTTTTACGGTGGCTTCATTTTTATCGTGATTGAATAAAATTTCTTCATCTTTGGTGTACCCGCCTTCGTCAATTTTTCTGATGAAGCGGTAAGGCAGCAAAGATTCTTTATACATATAGGTTTGATAATCGTCTTTCACATTAAAAAACAAACTTACAATTCCAGTCGATTTTCCTTTTCCGAGAATGTGGAAAGCTTCTTTTTGATTATTTGTGGTTTCCCTAACTTCCATTGTTGAAAAACCTGCATTTAAAAAATTGCTGTAACTCATTTTAAATTTTAGCCATTCCCCGCCTTTAAAAGCATAATTTTGTGGAGAATCTTTTGCTTTTAAAACAGCCTCAATCGATTTTCCGTTTATTTTTTCAACGGATTGACCTATTGAAGCAAAAGCAATTAATAAAATAAAAATGTGTATGATGTTTCTCATCTATTGTTTATAATGGATTGTTTCAGCAAAAATACAATTATCACGCCAAAAGTAATATATGCGTAACACATAAGCCGTTAAGCTTTTATTAAATATGAATAAAACTATAGTGTTCCTCTGCGCTCCTGTTCGGCTTCAATGGATTCAAACAAAGCTTTAAAATTTCCTTTTCCAAACGATTGCGCTCCTTTTCTCTGGATAATTTCAAAAAAAAGTGTCGGTCTGTCAGTTACAGGTTTCGTGAAAATTTGCAATAAATAGCCTTCATCGTCCCTGTCAACCAAAATTCCAAGATCTTTTAACGCTGCCAAATCTTCATCAATCTCACCAACCCTGTCCAATACTGTGTCGTAATATGAGCCAGGAACATACAAAAATTCTACACCGCGTGCCGTCAATGCTTTTACGGTTTCCAAAATATTGTTGGTAGCAACTGCGATGTGTTGTACGCCTGAACCATTATAAAAGTCTAAATATTCTTCGATTTGTGACTTTTTGGCGCCTTCGGCCGGCTCATTAATGGGAAATTTTACGCGTCCGTTTCCGTTGGTCATTACTTTGCTCATCAACGCGGTGTATTTTGTTGAAATATCTTTGTCGTCAAAAGTGATTAAGTTGGCAAATCCCATCACTTCATTGTAAAATTTCGCCCAAATATTCATTTCGTTCCATCCAACATTGCCCACCATGTGGTCTATATAACGCAAACCAACATCGGCCGGATTGTGGCTTGATTCCCATTTTACAAATTTTGGCAAAAACATGCCGCCGTAATTTTTTCTTTCCACAAAAATATGGACTGTATCGCCATAAGTATGAATTCCGGAACGGACAACCTCCCCATTTTCATCGCTTTCTTTGGTTGGTTTCATAAAAGATTTTGCGCCTCGTTTGGTGGTTTCCTCCCAAGCTTTTGCAGCATCTTCCACCCAAAGCGCCACCACTTTTACGCCGTCGCCGTGTTTTTGGATGTGGTCAAAAATTTCTTGGTTGTTTTTGTTCGGCATTGGCGTGGTGAGCACCAATTTAATTTTATCCTGAACCAAAACATAACTGGTTCGGTCGGTCAAACCAGTTTCCAATCCGGCATAAGCCAACGATTGAAATCCGAATGCTGTTTTGTAATAATGCGCTGCCTGTTTGGCATTCCCCACATACATTTCCACATAATCAGTTCCCAATAAAGGCAAGAAATCTTGCGCTTCCGTAAATATTTTTTCCAATCCGTAGTTGAAGTTTTGTTTGTGTTTTAAGTTTGACATTTTAAAAGTTTATTTGATTAAGTGGTTATTTGCTTAGTTGATAGTTTCTTAAACCATTTAATTTATTTGAAATTTCCTCTATAAGTATTCTTGATTTAATTAAATCTTCATTATTTATCCATTCTAAATCATTACTAAGAATGTATTGATTAAGTAATTCCATCAAACTTCCATAAGAAATCACAGTAAATCTAGCTTGGTCTTTGTATGAGTTTCTGGAACTTCCTTCTGAGATATTTGAGCTTACTGAAATCGCAGCCCTGCGCATTTGATTTATAATGCCAAATTTTTCTTCTTCAGGAAAAGAAGTTGTAATTGAATATGTTAATTTTACTAACTTTCTCGAAAGTTGCCAAACTTCAAGCTTTTCAAAAGAGTATTCCTTCATTATTTTTTATATTTTTATATTAGCAAGATAATCCTATAAACAGATAAACAAATAAACTGTTATTCTGCCCAAGATTTATAATAATCCTCTACTTGCAAATTCATCGCTTCTTCGGTTATCATCACCGGTTTAAAAGGATCAATCATCACGGCCAATTCTTCGGTGAATTTTTTCCCGATGCTTCTTTCAATCGCTCCGGGATGCGGACCATGAGGAATTCCTCCGGGATGCAAAGTTATTTGTCCTTTTTCTATATTATTTCGGCTCATAAAATCGCCGTCAACATAATACAATATTTCTTCGGAATCTATATTGCTGTGGTGGTAAGGTGCCGGAACCGATTTCGGATGGTAATCGTACATTCTTGGCACAAAGGAACACACCACAAAACCGGAAGCCTCCCAAGTTTGATGAATAGGCGGCGGTAAATGAATTCGCCCGGTGATGGGTTCAAAATCGTGAATGGAGAACGCGTACGGATAATTAAATCCGTCCCAGCCAACAGCGTCAAAAGGATGATTTTTGTAGTTATATTCCCACAAAATGCCCTGTTTTTTGATATAAATTTTAAAGTTGCCTTTCTCATCGTGAGTTTCCAAATTTGTTGGCAATTTAAAGTCCCGTTCACAAAATGGCGAAGTTTCCAACAATTGCCCGAAGTTATTTCGATAGCGTTTTGGCGTTACAATTGGGCTAAAAGATTCAACATATAGCAATCGGTTTTCTTGTGTGTTAAAATCTATTTGATACACAGTTCCTCGCGGAATGATCACATAATCACCATATTTGAAAGGAATATTTCCATACATGGTTTTTAAAGTGCCCGAACCAATGTGTACAAAAAGCATTTCATCGGCATCGGCATTTTTATAAAAATAAGCCGAAGAAAATGCTGTAGGCGCGGCCAAGCCAATATGCAAATCGCTGTTTACAAAAATTGTTTTTCTGCTTTCCAGATAATCGGCTTCAGGTTTTAAAGAAAATCCTTTAAAACTTAAGGCTTTCATGTTTTTGTTGATCGCAATTTTAGGCGTGACATCTTTTACTTTTTTGATTTCCGTAACCACCGTGGGCGGATTCAAATGATAGATTAATGACGACATTCCGGCGAAACCTGCGGTTCCGAAAAGCTCTTCCTGATACAAGCCGCCCGTAGGTTTTTCAAAAGTGGTGTGACGTTTTGGCGGAATTTTACCCAATGAATAATATCTAGGCATAATGGTAATTTTTTTAGTTTGAATTCCCTAAAAAGGGTTAGTAGTTTTTTATGAATTTATAGCTAAATGAGTTTCATCAATTTAAGATGAAATCATAAACATTAAAGTTACAAAATTTTAGCTTGCTAACTTTAACGATCAATAATTTCATTCAGGATCTCTCTTGATTAAGAATTTAAGAAGCAACAATAATTCTGTCCAAGCTGTTTTCATACTTTACAAATATAAAAATATTTTTGAAAGTTAATCATATAAAAAAGAGCGCTTTAATGCGCTCTCTTAATTTTGAAATTTTACAAAACTTAAAAAGTAATTCCGTTAACTTCAATAACCTTTGTAATTTGGGGAGCGTATCTTTTTATGGTCGCTTCAACGCCATTTTTCAACGTCATTTGATTTACGGAGCAACCCAAACAGTTGCCTTCTAATTGAACACTAACAATATTGTCGCGTATTTCAACCAATGAAATGTTTCCGCCATCAGCTTCTAAAAAAGGCCTGATTTCCTGCAATGCATTTTCAACATTATTTTTAAGTTCTTCCATTGTCATAGTTTTTTATTTTTTTGTGCTGCAACCGCTCATTGTGGTAATTCTAACAATTTCCGTAGGCGGTAAATCGTTGTTTCTTTTCACCAGTTGCGATAAAGCATTTTTAGTGATTTCTGAAAAAGCAATTTCCAAAGGCGAATTGTCCTGAAGCGCCACCGGATGTCCAACATCCCCCGATTCCCGAATGCTTTGCACCAAAGGTATTTCACCTAAAAAGGCCACATCAATGTCTTTTGCCAAGTTTTTTGCGCCATCTTGTCCAAATATATAATATTTATTGTTTGGAAGTTCAGCTGGCGTGAAATAGCTCATATTTTCAACAATGCCCAAAACAGGAACATTGATGCTTTCTTGCTGAAACATTGCCACGCCTTTTTTGGCATCGGCCAAAGCTATATTTTGTGGCGTGCTCACAATAATAGCACCCGTTACTGGAACTGCCTGCACAATTGATAAGTGAATATCGCCGGTTCCCGGAGGTAAATCAATCAATAAAAAATCAAGTTCGCCCCAATGTGCATCAAAAATCAATTGATTTAATGCTTTTCCTGCCATTGCACCACGCCAAATAACGGCCTGGTTTGCATCAACAAAAAAGCCTAACGACAATATTTTTACGCCGTAACTTTCAATAGGCTGCATTTTTGAAATACCGTCAATTTCTACTGATAAAGGTTTTGCGTGCGCCACATCAAACATTAAGTGAATGGACGGACCGTAAACATCGGCATCTAAAATACCCACTTTGAAGCCCATTTTTTGTAATGAAATTGCGATGTTTGCCGTAATGGTAGATTTTCCTACACCGCCTTTTCCTGAAGCAACTGCAATAATATTTTGAATTCCGGGTACTTTAGGTTTCCCCTTTTCGGCAGGTTTTTCAGAAACTAAAGTAGTTACATTTACTTTTACGTCGGCTTTCACATCCACGTGTTGGTGGATTGCTTTCATAATTTCTACTTCCATTTTCTTTTTAGCCTGTAACGTTGGATTTCCAATAGTTACATCAACAATAACTTCTTTATCGAAAGTTACAATATTTTTAACCGCACCGCTTTCAATTAAATTTGTTCCTTCACCAGGGGCAGTAATGGTTTCAAGTGCATTTGATATTTCTTTTTTTGTATATGCCATTTTGTTTATATAAAATCATTCTAAACAACAAAGATACAGATTTAAATGAATTCACAAAGTCACAAAGTTACAAAAGCCCCCTAAACCCAAAGGGGGAATAAAAAAGGTTCATAACTCAAAACTTAAGGTTGACAAATTTTGGGCTAGCGTAGTGTTATTTTGAGAATAAAAAAATCTAAATACTTGAGCCAGGAACTACAATAATTCCTTAAATGGATCCCAAAAGACAGCTTGAAAGTTTTGGATTTGATTTTCTTTAATCACAATTCCTTCGCTTTCCAGTAACTGCTGCATTAAATTGGTGCCGTCAAAATGGAATTTTCCTGTTAGCAATCCGTTTCTGTTTACCACTCTGTGCGCAGGAATATCGGCATTGTTGTGTGAAGCATTCATTGCCCAACCCACCATTCTTGCTGATTTTGCAGTTCCTAAATATCTTGCGATGGCACCATAACTGGTAACCCGGCCAAAAGGAATTTGTTTGGCAACTTTATACACTTTTTCAAAAAAATTACCGGAAGTTTCCATCAATTAAAAAAATATAAAATATTAAAAGTTAAATATTAAAAGTTGGAAGTACAAAGACCGAAATTAAAAGTTTTTGTAATAAATGCCATTCTATTTTCAAACCAAACCCCCTTTCCTTTGGAAAGGGCTGGGGATAGGATATAAGCTAATACCTTAGCTTAAATTTAATATAGGTAATTGGCTTTCCTTTTTCCAAGTACTGACTTTCATAAAAGGTTTGGGTAGAAGTCACTTCTTCAGGCGCATGGAAATTTTTGTAAATATCGTGGTGCGCGTAAATAATTTCGTGACCTTCACCGTGAAGCAAGCCCAATGTGTAACCGTGCATAAATTCGCTGTCCGTTTTTAAATGGACAATTCCTTCGGGTTTTAAAATATGGCGGTATTTTTTTAAAAACTCGGTATTGGTGAGTCGGTGTTTGGTGCGTGTGTATTTTATTTGCGGATCGGGAAAAGTAATCCAAATTTCATCGACTTCATTTTCGGCAAAAAGTAAGTCGATCAATTCAATTTGAGATCTTAAAAAAGCTGCATTGGTTAAATTTTCTTCCAAAGCTATTTTGGCACCGCGCCAAAAACGCGCTCCTTTAATATCTACACCAATATAATTGATATTCGGATTTTTACGGGCCAGCGCAATGGTGTATTCGCCTTTTCCGCAACCCAATTCAAGCACAATGGGATTGTTGTTTTTAAAAAGTGTGTGCCAATTTCCTTTTAGGGAGAAACCATCAATAACTTCTTTTCGTGTTGGTTGAATGACATTTGAAAATGTTTCGTTTTCACGAAA
This sequence comes from Bacteroidetes bacterium HGW-Bacteroidetes-3, assembly GCA_002842505.1. Lineage (GTDB taxonomy): Bacteria > Bacteroidota > Bacteroidia > Flavobacteriales > Flavobacteriaceae > Lutibacter. The sequence continues at coordinate 7,698 of PHDE01000076.1, forward strand.
TCTTTTGAGTTTATTTTTGCTTCCCACAGGATTTGCGTTTTGTTAAAAAAGAAAAAGGTGATAAATTTAAATAAGAATTTATTCTTCCCCGGCTTTATTGTGTTTATTTAATTCCCCCATCCAATAGAAAAATCCAATAAATCCAAGTAAAACCAATATCCAACTTACCGTGTTTTGAACCCACCAATTGTCCATTGACCGAATACCGTCAAAAGGCGCAAATAAAACATTTTGGCAAAAATCAGCTATCGCTTTAAAAATATTGTTTGCAATCATAACTTATTTATATTTACAGGCAAAAGTATAAAATATAGCAATGATAGCAAATTTTTTCAGTAAAACTAAACCTGCAACGATTTTTAGCGTAGCTGTGCTGTTATTTATCTATTATTTTACGGCCACTTTTTTACTTCATTCAGGAGAAATTTCAATTCAATTTTTGGTTAATAGCGTCGGTTTTTTCATTTTTCTCGTTTTATTTCTGCTGATTGTAAGTTTTATTGTCAAAAAAAATAAGCTGACAAAAGACAATTCGTATGCATTGCTTTTGATGGTTTTTTTATTGGGAACCTTCCCAGAAGCTATGTTTTCAAATAGTATTGTTTTTGCAAACATTGCATTGATGCTGGGATTTCGTAAAATTTACAGTTTAAGGTCGGCAGTGGACACAAAACTGAAGCTTTTCGATGCCTGTTTTTGGATTGGCATTGCGACATTGATTTATTCGTGGAGTATTTTTTATGTGCTTTTGGTGTATGTTAGCATATTTATTTATCAAAAACTAACTGCAAAAAATTTGTTTATTCCTATTGTTGGCTTTTTAACGCCTATGATTATTTATTTTACGTATTGTCTTTATTTTGAGAATATTGCTTTTTTTTACAATAAGTTTAATCACGAAATTAACCCGGATATAACTTCATACCAATCCTTAAAATTATCAATTCCTATTTTATTTTTGCTGATGGTTTTGGTTTGGAGTCTTTTAAAGGTGACCCCGAAAGTTGTTTCTGTTAGAAATAATTTTAAATTTTCCTGGGATGTGTTAATAAACCATCTTTTAATTTCGATAGTTATCATTCTTTTGGCGCCAACAAAAAATGGTTCAGAATTATTTTTTATTATTTTTCCTTCCGCAGTGATTGTGGCAAATTTAATGCATCACATCAAATCCAAAATTTTTAGAAATTTAATTTTATATGCCTTTTTGATGATTTCGGTATTCGTCTATTTTTTATAGTTTAATCCCAAAAGACAAATCGCCTGCATCGCCCAAACCAGGAACAATGTATCCTTTTTCGTTTAAATGCTCATCCACCGTTGCAATCCATAATTTGGTGGTTGGCGGGAAATGATTTTTAATGTATTCTATGCCTTGTTTTGCACCAATTACACAGGCCAAATGAATTTCTTTTGGTGTTCCGTGCTTTTTCAATCCTTCAAAAACGGTTGCTAAAGATTGTCCGGTTGCCAGCATTGGATCGGCTAAAATTAACGTTTTGCCGTCTAAATTAGGCGAAGCGAAATATTCAACTTTAATTTCAAATTTGGTTTCCGTGATATGTTTTCTATAGGCGGATATAAATGCGTTTTCCGCATCATCAAAATAGTTTAAAAGTCCGCTGTGCAAAGGCAAACCTGCCCTTAAAATAGAGCACAATACGATATCTTTTTTTGGAATGTTTACTGTTTTGCTGCCTAAAGGCGTAGAAACTATTTTGTTTTGAAAGTCTAACGTTTGACTTATTTCATACGCTATAATTTCACCAATTCGTTCAATATTTCGTCGAAATCGCATACTGTCCTTCTGAATTTCGGCATCTCTGATTTCTGAAATAAATTTATTTAATATTGATTTTTTTTGGTCTAAAACGTTGACAATCATAGGAAGATATTTTAAGCAAAAATAGGATATAATAATTATAAAATAAGCAAGTATATCGGTTAATTTTCGAAAGCGGAAATGGCCATAATCAACCATCAATTTAAGGCTTCCAAAACTTTTTTAATGATGGTTTTTGGCGAAATGCTTCTCATAACATTTTCATAACCTTCACAAACTTTATTGCCGTAAATAGAGCAGGGAATGTTTGGGTATTTTTTTAAATCGGGTAAAATGGCATTTTCAAAAGGCTGGTTAAAAGGCGAAAAGCCTGCAAAAGGATGCGTAATTCCCCAAACGGTAATGGTATTTATTCCCATCATTGCCGAAAAATGGGCGTTTCCCGAATCCATGCTTACCATAACGTTTAAATTGGAAATAAGCGCAAGCTCTTGGTTCAGTTTAAATTTTCCTGCAACATTTAGACTGTTTTCAAACTTATTGGCCAAATTTTCCAAAAGTTCAATTTCTCTTTTTCCGCCGCCAAAAAGCAGAATTTTAACTTGTTGTTTAGACAATTCAGCAATAACTTCTTCCATTAAATCCAATGGATACATTTTAGCATTGTAAGCGGCAAAAGGCGCAATGCCAATCCATTTTGTGTTTTTTACGCCGGTAATTTCAATAATTTCAGGCGAAAGTTCTTTTTTAGGTGGAAATTCAGGTGAAGAAAGATCCAAACTAAAACCTAAATTTCTAAAAACGTCGGCATATCTTTCATGGGTTGATTTCAATTGTCTGAAAACTTTATTTTTCGGTTGGGTTAAAGCGCGTTTTTCACTTCGGCCCTTATCAACAAAAGACACTTCAGCAAAAGCAATTTTAAAAAAAGTTCTTAATATTTTTGAGCGCAACACATTGTGCAAATCGGCTACGGCAGTTATATTTAACGATTTTAATTCCTTGAAAAGTTTATAAATTCCGAAGAAACCCTTGTGTTTCCCATCAACTTCCGCAGCATAAAAAATTACATTTTTCAAATCGGCAAATAAAGGCTTTAAAAAGGGTTTTGAAAGAACTGTAATTTTTAAGGTTGGATATTGTTTTGTTAAGGCCCTTAAAACCGGAACTGCCATCGCAACATCGCCCATTGCGGAAAGCCTGATAACTAATAAATGCGGAGTTTTTGCCAAAATAAATTTGAATTGTGGTTATTATACACAAAAGTACTAATAGTTTTAGTACAAAAAATACGTACCAATAGTTTTAAAAATTAATATTACAAACCTTAAAATGCTTAAATTTGCTTAAACTTTATGATTAAATGATACATTCAATGACCGGTTACGGTAAAACCGTACTGCAGCTTCCTACCAAAAAAATTACGATTGAACTGAAATCGTTAAACAGCAAAAACCTAGATTTAAACGTTCGTGTCCCTGGATATTACAGAGAAAAAGAGCTAGATATCCGTAAGCAATTGGCTACGGAATTGGTGAGGGGAAAAATAGATTTTTCCATTTATATTGAAGACAATGGCGGGGAATATTCATCGAAAATAAATGAACCGATGGTGAAAGAATATATGAACCAATTGAGAAGCATTGTGGATTCTGATGAAATTGAATTGTTAAAAATGGCCATTAGGCTGCCGGATGCTTTTAAATCCCAAAAAGAGGAATTGGACGAGCAGGAATGGAAACAAATTGAAAATGGCATCCTTGAAACCATTGAAAAAATTAATGAATACCGTATTGATGAAGGAAAAGTGTTGCACGCCGATTTTGTGTTGCGTATTTCCATTATTGAATTGTTGCTGGAAAAAGTGGTTGAATTGGATCCGTTGCGCATTCTTCAGGTAAAGGAAAAACTCAGAAAATCAATTGCGGAACTGGAAACAAAAATTGACGAAAGCAGGTTTGAGCAGGAACTTATTTATTATATTGAAAAATTGGACATTACCGAAGAAAAAGTCCGCTTAAAAAACCATTTGGAATACTTTATCAAAGAATTGAATGAGGACGTTTCTAACGGCAAAAAATTAGCGTTCATTACCCAGGAAATTGGAAGGGAAATAAACACCATCGGCTCAAAATCGAATTTGGCCAATATGCAAAAGTTGGTCGTTCAAATGAAAGATGAGCTTGAAAAAATTAAAGAACAAAACTTAAATGTATTGTAATTTTTAAGCAGACGAAAGAATATAGAAAAAAGATAAAAGACTATTATGACAGAAATCCATTGTTTATCACATTTTATTTTACTTAGATGTTTTCGTCGATTTAATAAGCAGGAAATCAACAATTATAAAACTTAAAATTCAGTGAAAAAAGAGGGAAAACTCATTGTTTTTTCGGCACCTTCAGGCTCCGGTAAAACAACAATTGTTCATCATTTATTAAAACAAACCGCCTTAAATTTGGACTTTTCAATTTCGGCAACTTCGCGCCCAAAAAGAGGAAAAGAAATAAACGGCAAAGATTATTATTTTCTGTCTTTAAAAGAATTTCAAAAACACGTAGAAAAAGGCGATTTTATTGAATGGGAAGAGGTTTATGAAAATAATTATTACGGCACCTTAAAAAACGAAGTTGAGCGAATTTGGGAACAGGGCAAAAATGTAATTTTCGATATTGACGTGGTTGGAGGCTTGAGTATCAAAAATAAATTTCCCGAGCAAACCTTGGCAATTTTTGTAAAAAGCCCGTCAATTGACGAAATGGAACGCAGGCTTAGGCACCGAAATACCGATTGTGAAGAAAAAATTAAGGAACGTGTTAAAAAAGCCGAAAAAGAACTAAAATTTGCCAAAGATTTTGATGTTATTTTGGTGAATGACGATTTGGAAAAAGCGCAAAAAGAAGCGTTTGATTTGGTGAAAGCATTTATTAAATAGATTTACGATTTACGATTTACGATTTACGATTTATGATTTGTGATTTGTGATTTACGATTTATGATTTGTGATTTGTGATTTACGATTTATGATTTGTGATTTGTGATTTACGATTTATGATTTACGATGTGTCGAGGCTTAAATAACGTTGACCAAATTTGACAATATTTTATTTTTTTTTAACTTTAAACTTTCGACTTTCGACTTTAAACTTTAAACCTTTTGATACTAAACATAGAAACCGCCACAAAAAACTGTTCGGTAAGCATTGCCGAACAAGGAAAAATAATTGCCTTGAAGGAATTGAATGACGGCAATTATTCGCACGCAGAAAAATTGCACGAACTAATTGGGCAAGTTGCTTTGGAAGCCAAGATTGAATTGTCGCAATTAAAAGCCATTGCGGTAAGCAAAGGTCCGGGTTCATACACGGGTTTGCGCATTGGTGTTTCATCGGCGAAAGGTTTGTGTTTTGCGTTGGATATTCCGTTAATTTCCGTAAACACTTTACAATCTTTGGCGCTTTCTGTTACCATTGAAAAAGGCTATAAAATTCCGCTTTTGGATGCGCGAAGAATGGAAGTTTACAGTCAGGTTTTTAGTGAAAAAACGCAAAAAATAAGGGAAGTTTATGCGGAAATTATTACGCCAGATTCTTTTTCCGACTTTTTAAATGCCGATAAAGTTTACTTTTTTGGAGACGGCGCAGAAAAATGCAAGGAAATAATTACCCATAAAAATGCTGTTTTTATCGACGGAAAATTTCCTTCGGCAAAAGAAATGTCGGTTATTTCTTTTGAAAAATACTTCAAAAAAGATTTTGAGAATGTCGCTTATTTTGAACCTTTTTATTTGAAGGAATTTATTGGCGGAATCTCAAAAAAATAATTTAGTTTCCCATTAAAACCAACAACAACCCTATAATTGCAGGCAATGCCTGGACATAAAATAATTTTATGTTTTTTGTGGAATACGCCCCAAAAATACCGGCAACAATTACGCAACTTAAAAAGAAAACGGCCAATTGCCCGAAATTATTTTTATTGACAATTGCCCAAATAAGTCCGGCGGCCAAAAAACCATTGTATAAACCCTGATTCTTGGCCAAAGTTTTTGAACTTTTTGCGGCTTCCAAAGTTTGCCCGAATGTTTTTAACCCTTTCGGTTTGTCCCAAAAGAACATTTCCAAAACCATAAAATAAATATGTTCAAAAGCCACCAAGGCAACAAAGAAAATTTGTAAAGTTTTCATATTAGAATTTTATTTTTAATTGTGACAGCGCCTTTTCAGCATTATTTTCCGGTAGCTGGCATGCGCCGTTAACGCAAACATAAATAAGCGTTTCATTTTCATTAAAACGATTTTCCATTAAAGGAATTGAGCTTTTTTTGGTGTTTCCGGCAATTAATTTATTGGGAATATAGTGTTGGTTTATTTCTTTAAGTTGGCTTAAAGCATCTTTCCCGGAAATGGCAATTTCGTAATATTCGCCAACAAAATTTGAACCCAATAGCAGCCAGTTTGAATATCCGGAACCATATTGCCTGGTTTTGGCTTTTACATTATGCAACATTTGTTCGCTCACCTTTAAGTAATAACTGTTGGAAAAATAATGGCTTAATTTAAACAAATTATTCGCCATAATTGAGTTTGAAGCCGGTATTACATTGTCCTCAATTTCCATTTTACGAGTTATTAAATCGGCGTCCTGATTTGACGTGAAATAAAACATGGAAAGGTTTTCATCAAAAAAATGATCGAAAGCATAATCCGTTAATTGTTTGGCGGCTGTTAGCCAAGTTTCATTAAAAGTGGCTTCATACAAAGAAATATACGCGTCAATTACAGTGGTGTAATCTTCCAAATAACCGTTTATGGTGCTTTTTCCGTTTTTATAACTGTGATTTAAGTTACCGTTTTCCTGCAATTGTTTGGTGTAAATAAAAGTTGCATTTTTTATGGCGGCATCTAAAAATTGTGGTTCATTAAAAACTTTATAAGCATCAACATAGCCTTTCATCATCAGGGCATTCCAGGAAGTCAATGATTTATCGTCCAACCTTGGCCGTTCTTTTTTGGCACGTTCCTTCAGCAATATTTTTTGCCAGAAAGCGATTTTATTTTCGAGTTCGGTTACTGAAATTGTGTATTTTTTGGCAACTTCTGCATCGCTGTTTTTACGGATCAATACATAATTTTCGTGCTCCCAAAGTCCGTAATAATTTACGTTGAAATAATCTGCAAACAAGTCGTAATCATTTCTTAAAATGGCTTTTAATTCATTTTGGGTCCAAACATAAAATGCGCCTTCTTCCAACTTTCCGTCGGCATTTACGCTGTCGGCATCCAAAGAAGAGTGAAAAGCGCCTTCATTTGTGGTAAGTTCTCGTTCAATAAATTCCAATGTTTGGTACACTATTTTTTTATACAGTTCATTTTTTGTGGCTTGGTAGGCTTCGGCATACAAAGTCACCAATTGCCCGTTGTCGTATAACATTTTCTCAAAATGCGGTACGTGCCATTTTGCATCAACCGAATAGCGCGAAAATCCGCCGCCAATTTGATCGTAAATTCCGCCATACGCCATTTTTGTGAGCGAGGTATTTACGTAATTCATGATTTCTTCACTTCCAGAACGCACCGCATAATTCAGCAAAAACTGGTAATTGTTTGGCATAGGAAACTTAGGCGCACCTTTTCTTCCACCCAAATCAACATCCATATATTGTTTCCATTCATTTACGGACTTGACTAAATCAACCGATATAAAAGCGTCTTTTTTGGCATTAAACGTCCCCAAATCCGAATTTTTTACGCCTTCGGTTAGTTTTTCAGCATATTCTATGGCTTTTTTTGGCGTTTCTTCATATAATTTCGCCAATTGCTCCAGCGCATTTGTCCAGTTGTCTTTTGGGAAATAAGTACCTCCCCAAATAGGTCTTCCATCGGGTAAAGCCACGCAGTTTAAAGGCCAGCCGCCACGACCGGTAATTAATTGTACGGCATTCATATATACTTGGTCAATGTCTGGACGTTCTTCCCGATCGACTTTAACACTGATGAAATATTTATTCATGACCGCTGCCACTTCCTCGTTTTCAAAACTTTCATGTTCCATGACGTGACACCAATGGCAAGAGGAATAACCAATGGAAATTAACAGCAATTTGTTTTCTTTTTTGGCAAGTTCAAGTGTTTCCTTATTCCACGCATACCAGTTTACCGGGTTGTGGGCGTGTTGTAGCAAATACGGACTTGTTTCATTTATGAGATTGTTGGTAAATTTAAATTCTGACATAATTTTTTCAGTTTGACTTTTACAGTGGGTAAAAATGAGTAAAAAAACAAAGCATAATCGATACATTCCTAAATTTTTTTTTATAAATATAGTAAATTGGGGAACAAATTAGTGCCTAAAGTTTTTTAGGCAGAAAAAACTCATTTTTTAACCAACCTTCATCGGGCAAACCTTTGAATACTGAAAAGCTCCTAAATTGTAGATTCATTTCATATTGCCTGTTTTACAAAAGCATTAAATTTTTGGATAAGAAAATCAATCCCAAACTTCCTGTTTTTTAAAAATGAAGCCGCTTTTTCATTTCAGCTGTTTATATTTTATTTTTTATTGGTACAGCTGCAGTTCGCCATTAATCATTCTACTGTGTATCAAAATTTGTTATGGCTCGTTTCAGCTGTT
>PHDE01000077.1 GCA_002842505.1 Bacteroidetes bacterium HGW-Bacteroidetes-3
TTTTCTGGCGGTACGCACGGATTTGTGGTGGGACATATTACGCCTGAAGCACAATCTGGCGGAAATATTGCGCTTTTAAAAGATGGCGATGTGGTTGTGATTGACGCCAAAAATAAAACAATCAATGTGAAATTGAGCCAGCAAGAACTGGCTTTAAGAAAAGCGCAATGGAAAGTGCCAGAGCCAAAACATAAAAAAGGAATATTGTACAAATATGCTAAAATCGTTTCAACAGCTTCTGAAGGTTGTGTAACGGATAAATTTTAAAGGTATGGAAACATTAAAAAAGGAAGTTCAGGAAACAGCAGCTGTAAAATCGGTAAAAATGTCAGGAGCCGAAGCAGTCATTAGATGTTTGTTGGAAGAAGGTTCTACATTGGCTTATGGCTATCCAGGAGGTGCCATTATGCCAGTTTATGATGAGTTATTTAAATACCGAGCGAAATTTCACCACGTGCTTTCTCGTCATGAACAAGGTGCCATACATTCGGCACAAGGTTTTGCGCGTGTAACGGGAAATGTTGGGGTTGTTTTTGCAACTTCCGGTCCCGGTGCAACCAATTTGGTAACCGGAATTGCCGATGCGCAAATTGATTCTACGCCTTTGATTTGCATTACGGGCCAAGTGGGTTCTCATTTGTTGGGTTCTGATGCCTTTCAGGAAACGGACATTATTGGAATTTCTACGCCAGTGACCAAATGGAATTATCAAATTACCAAGGCCAGTGAAATTCCTGTGGTTTTTGCGAAAGCATTTTACATCGCAAAATCCGGCCGCCCAGGTCCTGTGTTGATTGACATTACAAAAGATGCCCAGTTTGGCGAGCTCGAATTTTCCTATAAAAAATGTGAAAAAGTAAGAAGTTACAAAGCGATTCCAACATTGAATATTGAAAAAGTTAAAGAAGCCGCGGCATTGATCAATGCGGCCAAAAAACCATTTATTGTTTGGGGACAAGGTGTGATTTTGGGCAGTGCCGAAAATGAATTTAAAAACTTTATCGAAAAAACAGGCATTCCGTCAGCTTGTACAGGTTTGGGCTTGTCTGCGCTGGAAACAGGGCATCCTTTGCACGTTGGTATGGTTGGAATGCACGGAAATTATGCGCCAAATGTACTGACAAACCAATGCGATGTGCTGATAGCGATAGGAATGCGTTTCGATGACCGTGTTACGGGAAATTTAAATACTTATGCCAAGCAGGCAAAAATTATTCATTTTGAAATTGATCCTTCGGAAGTAGATAAAAATGTAAAAACAGATATTGCAGTCTTAGGAACCGTAAAGGAATCTTTGGTGGAAATTATGCAGTTTGTCAACAAAGCAAATCACAATGAATGGATGAAAGAATTTGATAAATTATATCAGATTGAGTTAGAAGCCGTTATAAATGACCAATTGGCTCCAACCAAGGAAGGCTTGACAATGGGTGAAGTGATGGCCGGAATAAATATAGAAACTAAAGGGGAAGCGGTGATTGTATCGGATGTTGGCCAGCACCAAATGTTTGCCTGGCGCTATTCAAAATTTACAAAAACCAGAAGCAATATCACTTCCGGCGGATTGGGAACGATGGGATTTGCCTTGCCGGCAGCCATTGGCGCAAAAATGGGCGCGCCGGATCGCGAAGTAATTGCGATTATTGGAGATGGTGGTTATCAAATGACCATTCAGGAATTGGGAACCATCCTTCAAACAAAAGCAGCCGTGAAAATTGTGGTGTTGAATAACAGTTTTTTGGGAATGGTGCGGCAATGGCAAGAATTGTTCTTCGACAAACGCTATGCTTCAACAGTGATGACAAATCCCGATTTTGTGAAAATTGCGGAAGGTTACAGCATTGAAGCCAACAGGGTTTCAAAACGTGAAGATTTGGCGGCAGCCATCAAAAAAATGGTAGCCTCAAAGGAATCGTATTTTTTAGAAGTTGTTATTGAGCCGGAAGACAATGTTTTCCCAATGATTCCAACCGGAGCAAGCGTTTCAGATATAAGATTGAAATAATTATGGAAGAAAAACAAGTTTATACCGTATCGGTTTATACCGAAAATAATATTGGAATATTGAACCGATTGTCGGCCATATTTTTAAAACGACATATCAATATCGAAAGTATGACCGTTTCCGAATCGGAAATTGACCACGTGCACCGATTTACCTTTGTGGTGATTGTGACCGAAACGTTGATCAGAAAAGTGGTCCTTCAACTGGAAAAGCAAATAGAAGTGATTGGTGCTTTTTTTCATACCGAAGATGAAATTATTTATCATGAAACGGCTTTGTTTAAAATTTCGTCGGTACATTTATATGATGAAAATATTCAAAATAAATTAAAATTCAGAAGAGCACATATCATTGCAATCACTGAACGTTATTTTGTGATTGAAGCATCAGGATTGAAAGAAGATATCGACAATATGTACCAAAAATTAAAGCCTTACGGATTGTTGCAATTTGTGCGTTCCGGACGCATCGCAATCACAAAGCCAAGAATGGCAATTTCAGAAGTGTTGAAGGAAATAGCTCCCTAACTCCCGAAGGGGGAAAAGTTAAAAGTTAAAAGTTAAAAGTTAAAAGTTAAAAGTTAATTTAAAACTTACAACTAAAAACTAAGAACTCACGACTCGCAAATGCACAATTAAACAGTTAAACAACTAAACAAATAAACAAATTAAAATGGCAAATTATTTCAACTTACTTCCTTTACGTTTACAATTACAACAATTGGGAATCTGCGAATTTATGGATTCATCGGAATTTGAAGATGGCGTAAAAAAACTGAAAGGAAAAAAAATTGTAATCGTTGGTTGTGGCGCACAAGGCTTAAATCAAGGACTAAATATGAGAGATTCCGGATTGGATGTTTCTTACACCTTACGCCCGGAAGCGATCAAAGAACAACGTCAGTCTTACAAAAATACGGCGGATAACAAATTTAAGGTGGGAACCTATGAAGAAATGATTCCAACGGCCGATTTGGTGATTAATTTAACGCCCGATAAACAGCATACAAGCGTGGTTTCTGCCATTATGCCTTTGATGAAAAAAGGAGCAATTCTTTCTTATTCTCACGGATTCAATATTGTGGAAGAAGGAATGCAAATTCGCAAAGACATTACCGTAATTATGGTGGCGCCAAAATCGCCCGGTTCTGAAGTTCGTGAAGAATACAAACGCGGATTTGGCGTACCGACATTGATTGCCGTGCATCCGGAAAACGACCCTAACGGCGACGGATTTGAGTATGCAAAAGCGTATTGTGCCGCTACGGGCGGACATAAAGCAGGTGTTTTGCATTCTTCATTTGTTGCTGAGGTTAAATCGGATTTGATGGGTGAACAAACTATTTTATGCGGATTGTTGCAAACAGGTTCTATTTTGTCCTTCAATAAAATGACAGAAAAAGGAATTGATGCTGGTTATGCTTCAAAATTGATTCAATACGGCTGGGAAGTGATTACCGAAGCTTTGAAATATGGCGGAATCACCAATATGATGGATCGCTTGTCGAATCCGGCAAAAATTAAGGCTTTCAGACTTTCGGAAGAATTGAAAGAAATTATGCGTCCGCTATTTCAAAAACATATGGACGACATTATGAGCGGCGAATTTTCTAAAACAATGATGGAAGATTGGGCAAATGACGATAAAAACTTGTTGGCTTGGAGAGCGGCTACAGGTGAAACCGCCTTTGAAAAAACAGCCGCAGGAGCAATGAAAATTACCGAACAGGAATTTTTTGACAATGCGGTTTTAATGGTGGCATTTGTGAAATCGGGGGTAGAATTGGCTTTTGAAACAATGACGGAATCAGGCATCAAAGAAGAATCTGCTTATTATGAATCGCTTCACGAAACGCCGTTAATCGCCAATACTATTGCCCGCAAAAAATTGTTTGAAATGAACAGAATTATTTCAGACACTGCGGAATATGGATGCTATTTATTTGACCACGCCTGCAAACCTTTGTTGGCTAATTTTATGAAGAACATTGACACCGACGTGATTGGCAAAAAATACGGAGAAGGAAAAAGCAATGGCGTTGACAACAAGGAATTGATAGAAATTAATGAAGCCATCAGGTTTCACGCTATTGAATTGGTTGGTTATGATTTACGGGAATCTATGACCGCAATGACAAAAATTATTTAGGTAAATGGCTTTTGTCAGCTAAAAACTCAGTTTAACCGCAAGGTTCATAAAGTAGGCGCAATGCTTACAAAATGCAAAGGTTTTTAAAGAAACACTTTGCGTTCCTTGCGAAAATTCCTAGCGGACTTTGCGGTTAAAAAATGAGTTCTTTTATTAGCGTAAATCATATTTTTTTAGATTGATGCAAAGTTAAAATAAGTCCAATTTGTTAAATTTGAGACGTTTAATCTAAAGTTTTGTTAATTATATAACAAGTCCCTGTTTGTGTTCATTTTTTATTTAATATTGCACCAATGAAAATATACAATTCAAATATCACTGCAAGAATCCCCAGTCGCCTTTCCGGCTTACGCCGCCGTACGCGCTAATTCTATCTAATAAAAAGCAGTTTATTAATTTTCATTTTTTCATTACCATTTTGCAAATCTCATTTAACATAACATCATTTTTACATTTGATTTTTTCATTCTCAGAAAGAATGACTGTTCGTGTTATTTCCCGTATTCGCCCCTTGAGGGCATAATTTTATTTGAAAATGATGCGTTCGTTTTCCCCTTTAGAAAAACAGAAAATTTCAATCCTAAATTTAACAATTAAGCCAATGAAAGTTGTCATCGCTAATGAATCGCATACAAAATATGCCGAATTAATTTGTGAAACCATAAAAGAATCCGCAAAGGTTCGAGGTACCGGTATTGCTGAAAGAACCCCTGAATACATCATCAAAAAAATCACTACTGGCCACGCCGTAATTGCAACCCATAATGATGAATTTGCAGGTTTTTGCTATATTGAAGTTTGGAGCGATAATGAATTTGTGGTGAATTCCGGACTCATTGTGCATCCTGATTTCAGAAATCAAGGATTGGCGAAAGAAATTAAGAAGCGAATTTTAGAGCATTCAAAAGAACTGTATCCAAAAGCGAAAATTTTTGGAATTACCACCGGACTTGCAGTGATGAAAATTAATTATGAATTGGGTTATCAGCCGGTTACATTTTCTGAACTGACAACTGATGAAGATTTTTGGAATGGCTGCAGAACCTGCAAAAACTTTGATATATTAACAAGAACCAATCGGAAAATGTGCTTGTGCACCGGAATGTTGTACGATCCAAATCACGAAAAAAACACCAAACAGCATAAGTATGATTCAAAAGTTTTAAGCAGATTGAAAAAAATTAAACAAGCATTGTTGCTGAAAAAAAAGTAGGGACAGTCCCTTTCCTTAGGAAAGGGTTGGGGATAGGATTAATACAAAAAATATAAAATTATGGAAAAAGTAGTATTGGCATATAGCGGAGGTTTAGACACTTCGTTTTGCGTAAAATATTTAAAAAATGAATTGCATTTAGAAGTGCACAGCGTGCTTGTAAATACGGGCGGATTTTCAGAAAATGAATTAATTTCAGTAGAAAAACGTGCTTATGAATTGGGTGTTTTTTCTCACGCCAATAAAAATATTCTGGAGGAATTTTACCAAAAAGCCATCAAATATATGGTTTTTGGAAATGTCCTTAAAAACAATACGTATCCGCTTTCCGTAAGTGCCGAAAGGGTTTTTCAGGCTATAGAAGTGGTGAAATACGCCAAACAGATTGGCGCAAAATATGTGGCGCACGGAAGCACGGGCGCAGGAAATGACCAAGTGCGATTTGATATGATTTTTCAAATTTTGGCGCCGGAAATTGAAATTATTACGCCTATTAGAGACTTAAAATTATCCAGACAGGAAGAAATTGAATTCCTGAAACAACAAGGCGTGGAATATTCTTGGGAAAAAGCCAAATATTCCATCAATAAAGGAATTTGGGGAACTAGTGTTGGCGGTGTGGAAACATTGACTTCCAGTAAAGCTTTGCCTGAAAGCGCTTATCCGAGCCAGCTGGAAAAAACGGAACCTGTTGAGGTGACGCTTCATTTTGAAAAAGGGGAATTGGTGGGCTTTAACAATGAATTTGATTCGCCCGTAAATAATATTTTAAAATTAGAAGCCATCGCTTCAAAATACGCCATTGGCAGAGATATTCACGTGGGCGACACCATTATTGGCATTAAAGGAAGAGTTGGTTTTGAAGCCGCCGCCGCTTTAATCACCATAAAAGCGCACCATACTTTGGAAAAACACGTATTGTCCAAATGGCAGCAATATTGGAAAGAGCAATTGGGAAATTGGTACGGAATGTTGTTGCACGAAGGCCAATATTTTGATCCGGTAATGAGAAATATTGAAGTTTTTTTAAACGATTCACAACAAACAGTTTCCGGAGAAGTTTTTGTAACTTTAAAACCTTATCATTTCAGTGTCAATGGCATTGAGTCCAAACACGATTTAATGAAATCGAAATTTGGGGTGTATGGGGAAATCAATAAAGATTGGACGGCAGATGATGCAAAAGGATTTATTAAAATAGTGGGAAATGCCACAAAAATTTATCACAGCGTAAATTCGGAATTATGATAAAAGCAGGTATTGTTGGTGGCGCGGGTTATACCGCAGGGGAATTGATCAGGTTGCTGATAAACCATTCCAAAGTGGAGTTGGATTTCGTGTACAGCACTTCAAATGCCGGAAACAATATTTACGATGTGCACCAAGATTTATTGGGCCAAATTGATTTGAAATTCACCGATAAGATAAATCCGGCTGTTGACGTACTTTTTTTGTGCTTGGGTCACGGAAATTCTAAAAAGTTTTTAGAACAACATAAGTTTTTCAAACACACCAAAATTATCGATTTAAGCAATGATTTCAGGTTGAAGAATGATGCTGTATTTCAAAATAATGAATTTGTTTACGGCTTGCCTGAACTTCAAAAAGACAAAATTAAATCGGCCAATTACATTGCAAATCCGGGCTGTTTTGCCACCGCCATTCAGCTGGCTTTATTACCGCTGGCAAAGCACAATTTGTTGATTGATTCAGTGCATATCAATGCAACAACGGGTTCTACAGGCGCTGGAGTTTCACCAAGTGAAACAACACATTTTAGTTGGCGGGACAATAATTTTTCGATTTATAAAGCATTTACGCACCAGCATTTGGGTGAAATAAACGAAAGTTTGGCTGCCTTACAAGCTGGTTTTTCAGAAGAATTGTTTTTTATTCCGAACCGGGGAAATTTCAGCAGGGGAATTTTTGCTTCAGTGTATTTAAAGTTCGACAAAAGTGTTGAAAATGCCTTCAAATTGTGTGAAGATTTCTACAAAGAAGCGACTTTTACCCATATTTCAAAATCACCCATTCATTTAAAGCAAGTGGTGAATACCAACAACTGTTTTATTCATTTGGAAAAACACAAAAATACCTTGTTAATCACTTCGGTGATTGACAATTTATTGAAAGGAGCTTCCGGACAAGCCATTCAAAATATGAATTTGATGTTTGGATTTGAAGAAACAGAAGGATTAAATCTAAAAGCAACCGCATTTTAAAAAATAGAGAAATGAAAATAGCAATTATCGGCGTAGGAAATTTAGGGTATTCGATCGCCATCGGAGTTTTATCCCAAAAGGATTTCAAGGTTAAAAATTTGTATTTAACCAAGAGAGATATTTCTTCTTTAAGTTCTTGGGAAAAACTCCCGAATGTTAAAATTTCTACAGAAAATAAAAAGGCTGTTCGTTATTCTGATGTTGTTATCATTGCGGTTCAGCCAAATCAGCTGCAAACGGTATTGAATGAAATAAAAGATGTTGTACATCCGAAGAAACACACCATTATTTCCGTGGTTACCGGCCGAAAAATTGAGGAGATAGAAGGCTTTTTGCCTGCGGGCACCGCTATAATTAGGGCAATGCCAAATACGGCGATATCGGTTGGGAAATCTATGACTTGCTTAAGCGCAAACCAAAAAGGAACGGAAAATATTGAATTGGCAAAAACCATTTTTAATTCCCTTGGAAAAACACTTTGCATTGAAGAAAAATTGATGCAATCCGCTACGGTGATTTGTGCAAGTGGCATCGCTTTTTGGATGCGGTTGATCAGGGCAACTTCGCAAGGCGCCATTCAATTGGGTTTTGATGCCAAAGAAGCACAGGAATTGGCGATGCACACATGTTTGGGCGCGGCAAGTTTATTGATACAATCGGGTAACCATCCGGAGCAGGAAATTGATAAAGTAACCACGCCAAGCGGCTGCACCATTGAAGGTTTGAATGAAATGGAACATCAAGGATTAAGCTCGTCCTTGATAAAAGGTTTAATCACTTCCTTTGAAAAAATTAATCAGATTTAAAACTTAAAAAATGGAATTATTTGATGTTTATCCGCTCTACAACGTAACGCCAGTAAAGGCGGAAGGCGTTTATGTTTGGGATGAAAACGACATAAAATATTTAGATTTTTACGGTGGGCATGGCGTTATTTCAATAGGGCATACGCATCCCGATTATGTAAAATCTTTATCGGAGCAATTGGGTAAAATTGGATTTTATTCCAACTCAATCGTGAATCCGCTGCAACAGGAATTGGCTCATAAATTGGGAAAATTGTCGGGTTGTGAAAATTACAACTTGTTTTTGTGTAATTCAGGTGCAGAAGCGAATGAAAATGCCTTAAAATTAGCTTCTTTTGAAACCGGAAAGAGCAGAATCATTTCCTTTAAAAATGCGTTTCACGGAAGAACATCAGCCGCAGTTGCGGTAACAGACAATCCATCAATAAATGCATCTTTAAATTTGCAGCAAGAAGTGACTTTTTTGCCCTTAAATGATATTGAGTTGGTAATACACGAAATTGGCAAAGGTGATGTAGCCGCGGTGATTATTGAAGGAATTCAGGGCGTTGGCGGTTTGGATGAAGGAACTACCGAGTTTTTTCAGGAAGTGCAGAAGGAATGTAATGAAAATAACGTCTTGTTGATTTTGGATGAAGTGCAGTCGGGTTACGGAAGAAGCGGGGAATTTTTTGCTTTTCAGCACCACCACATTCAACCTGATGTGATTACCACGGCAAAAGGAATGGGCAACGGATTTCCAATTGGCGGCGTGTTGATTTCCGATAAATACAAAGCGAAATACGGCAGTTTGGGAACCACGTTTGGCGGAAATCACTTGGCTTGCGCTGCAGGAATTGCGGTGCTTGATGTAATGGAGAAAGAAAAATTGATGGAAAATGTAAAGGAAGTTTTTCAATATTTTTCAGAAGAAATAAAAACAGTGCCTCAAATAAAAAAAGTGAAGGGAAAAGGATTGATGTTGGGTGTTGAATTCGATTTTGAAGTGGGTGAATTGCGAAAAAAGCTCATTTTCGATAAGTATATTTTTACAGGCGGATCAAACAATAAAAATTTGTTGAGGATTTTGCCGCCTTTAAGTGCAAAAAAGGAACATGTCGACTTATTTATAAATGCATTGAAAGAAGTTTTAAGCTGATGAACACAACACTGACTTCCCAACAAAAAAATGCGGTTTTGCTTTCTATGGCGAAATTGATTTCCGAAGAAAAATTGGCATTGCTAAAAGCAAATAAAACGGATATTGAAAAATATGATGGTGAAGATTTAGCGATGGTTGAGCGTTTAAAAATTGATGAAGAAAAAATTCAAGGAATGATTTTATCCTTGGAGCAATTGGTGGCTGATGTGGATCCGGTTGGAAAAGAATTGTACCATTTCGCGCACGAAAACGGTTTGAAAATCACCAATAAAACAGCACCGTTCGGAACAATTTTGATTATTTATGAATCGAGGCCGGATGTGACTGTTGAAGCCGCCGGAATCGCTTTTAAATCGGGAAATAAAATCTTGTTGAAAGGCGGAAAAGAGTCGGTAAATTCAAATTTATTGATTGTGGATTTGTGGCACAAAGCTTTGGAGGAAAACAATATTACCGGCGATTGGTTTGAATATTTAAATTACAACAGAACTGAAACGCAGGAATTTTTGCAGCATCCAAGCAAAAAAGTGGATTTAATTGTGCCGCGCGGCGGTGAAAAATTGATCGCTTTTGTGAAACAATTCGCCACTTGTCCGGTTATTGTGAGCGGACGTGGAAATAATTTTATTTATGTGGATTCGGAAGCCGATTTGGAGATGGCGCTGAAAGTAATTCTCAACGCAAAAACCACTAAAATATCGGCCTGCAATGCGGCTGACAAAGTATTGATCAATGCAAATTTGCCAAACAAAGAAACATTTATTAAAAAATTGATTGCTGAATTATTGGAATTTAATGTTGAAATTTTTGGCGATGAAGTGTTTTCTGCTTTTCAAAATGTTTCTGCTTTTGAAGAGGAATCAGTTTGGTTTGAAGAATTTCTGGATTACAAAATTGTTTTGGGAAGCGTAAATTCATCCGAAGAAGCCATGGAGAAAATCAACAAATATGGCGGCGGACATTCTGCAGTCATCATTACCAAAAATAATGAAACCGCTCAAATATTTATGGAATCGGTAGATTCTGCGGCGGTTTATCAAAATGCATCAACGCGATTTACGGATGGCGGACAGTTTGGTTTGGGCGGTGAAGTGGCAATAAGCACCGACAAACTGCATCACCGGGGTCCGATGGGGCTGCAACATTTAGTGACTAACAAGTGGTATATATACGGAAATGGGCAAATTAGGTAAAAAAAGAATATTGTTAAAAATTGGCACAAATGTGCTGACCAAAGAGACCGAAAATATCTCCAGAGGCAAAATTGAAGATATCGCAAAACAAATCGCTTTGTTGCAAGCAGATTACGAATTTGTGATTGTGAGTTCAGGCGCTATTGCCGTTGCCAAACAGTTTGTGAAATTGGAAAGCAACGGAAAAAAAATTAATGTAAAACAAGCTTTGGCGTCCATTGGCCAACCGCATTTAATGCGAATTTACCAGGAATGTTTCCGGGAATTGGGCTTGCTCACTTCCCAATGTTTGCTGTCTTATTCCGATTTTGAAAAGGAGCAATCTACCGTAAACATTGTAAACACCATCAATGTTTTGGTTGAAAACAATTACATTCCCATCATCAATGAAAACGACACGGTTGCCACCGATGAAATTAAATTTGGCGACAACGATAAATTATCGGCTTTAACGGCGGCGCTTTTAAGCGTTGATTTATTGATAATTGCCACCAACACCAACGGAATTTACACCAAAGAGTCGATGCACAACCACCACGAAAAAACCATTTTGGAAACTTCCGACATTCAATCGCTGAAAAATGAAGCCGAAAAAACCATTTCTTCAGGCGGAACCGGAGGAATGATTTCCAAAATTGAAGCGGCAGAAATCGCCCAAAATGCAAATATTGAAACGTGGATTTTGAACGGATTGAACGATAATTTTATGGTTGACGCCATTCAAAATAAATCTGTTTTTACAAAAATTACCTTAAAATGAGGAATTATATCAACATAAACGATCTTGGAAACTTGCAAAAAGCGGTTCAAGAAGCTATTGAAATCAAGAAAAATCCGCTTCAACATAAAGCTTTAGGTGAAGGAAAAACAATTTGTATGTTGTTTTTTAACAATAGTTTGCGCACAAGGTTAAGCACCCAAAAAGCCGCACAAAATTTGGGGATGAATGTGATTGTGATGAATTTTGGCAGTGAAGGCTGGGAATTGGAATTTGAAGAAGGCGCCATTATGAACGGCTCAAAATCGGAACACGTAAAAGAGGCGGCAAAAGTGATTGCGCAATATTGTGATATTGTCGCGATTAGGGCTTTTGCGTCGCTGACGGATAAAGAAAAAGATCAGGCAGAAATTGTGATGAACAGTTTTAAAAAATATGCCGGAATTCCGGTTGTAAATATGGAAAGCGCAACAGCACATCCGCTGCAGGCCTTGGCAGACGCCATTACGATGGAAGAATACAAAACAGCACACAAACCAAAAGTAGTCTTATCTTGGGCGCCGCATCCAAAAGCGTTGCCGCACGCCGTGGCGAATTCTTTTGTTGAAATGATGCAATTACAGGAAGCCGATTTTGTGATTACGCATCCGGAAGGTTATGAACTGGATTCTGAAATTACCAAAAATTTAACCATTGAACACGACCAGAAAAAAGCATTTGAAAACGCCGATTTTGTGTATGTGAAAAATTGGAGTTCGTTCAAAGATTATGGAAGGGTGATGAATTTGGACAGCGCGTGGACAGTGACTTCGGAAAAAATGAAACTGACCAATAACGCAAAATTTATGCACTGTTTGCCGGTGAGAAGAAACGTAATTGTTACCGACGAGGTCATAGATTCGGAAAATTCCATTGTGATTCAACAGGCGAATAATCGTACCTTTTCCGCTCAATTGGTGTTGAAGAAAATATTGGAAAGTATTTAATTAGTGTTTTTGGAAAAAAACAGGGTCTCGACTGCGCTCGACCTGACGAATAAATTGAGCACGTTTAACAATAAGCACGTCTCTTCGAGCGCAGTCGAGAAGTTAACATCATAAAAATGAAAAAAAGAACACTCAATATCATAAAAATTGGAGGAAACATCATCAATGATGCTGTTGCTTTGGAATCATTTCTAAAAGATTTTTCTGCTTTGGAAGGAACTAAATTATTGGTTCACGGCGGCGGAAAAAAAGCAACGGAATTATCGGAAAGTTTGGGATTAAATCCGAAAATGGTTGCAGGAAGACGAATAACCGATGAAGCGACATTGGAATTGGTGACGATGGTTTATGCCGGTTTGCTAAACAAAAATATTGCCGCGCAATTGCAAAAATTTAACTGCAATGCATTGGGTTTATCGGGCGCCGACGCCAATTGCATTTTGTCACATAAACGGATTGTGGAAACTGTTGACTACGGATTTGTGGGTGATGTTGATTCTGTTAACGCCCAAACAATAAATATGTTTTTAAAAAACAACATTACGCCTGTTTTTTGTGCAATTACGCACGACAAGAACGGACAGTTATTGAACACAAATGCCGATACGATTGCTTCGGAAATTGCCGTTGCGATGAGCGATTTTTATGAGGTTGAATTGAATTATATTTTTGAATTGAAAGGCGTTTTGTCTACTATTGATGATAAAAATTCGGTGATTCAGCATATTAATTTTGCGAAATATGAACAATTGGTTGAAGCAAAAATTATTTCAGAAGGAATGATTCCGAAGCTTCATAATTGTTTCAACGCACTAAAAAAAGGCGTACAAAAAGTGAATATTGGCGATGCGTCGCTCATTAAAAACACAAATAATTTACACACAACATTAACAATTGAAATATAAATGCGTTTTTCTTTGAGTAACTCCGTGGCTCTTTGTGAATCTTTGTGTAACAGTGAAGAAGGGAAATGAATTGTTGTTTTAAAGCGTATTCAAAAAATTAAAAAAGAATGATCAATCAACTAACAAAGGAAGCATTAGCATTGCTTAAAAATTTAATCGCAACGCAGTCTTTTTCTGGGGAAGAAAACGAAACTGCGCTGTTAATAATGCAATGGTTTTCCAATCACGATATCAAATTTGAAAGTGATAAACACAATGTTTGGGCAAAAAACAAACATTTCGACACTTCAAAAAAAACAATATTGCTAAACTCGCACCACGATACCGTAAAACCGAATAAAGGTTATACAAAAAATCCATACAATCCAGAGGTTTCAGAAGGAAAATTATACGGATTAGGAAGCAACGATGCTGGTGGTAGTTTGGTTTCCTTGTTGGCGACTTTTACCTATTTTTATGACAGAAATGATTTGAACTTTAATTTGGTTTTGGTGGCTTCTGCCGAAGAGGAAAGCTCGGGGTTAAACGGATTGAACAGTATGCTCCAAATTATTCCACCGATAGATTTTGCCATAATTGGAGAACCAACATTAATGCAATTGGCCATTGCCGAAAAAGGATTGTTGGTGTTGGATTGCGACGCGAAAGGAACATCTGGCCACGCAGCGCACGGAATTGGCGATAATGCCATTTATAAAGCGATTGAGGCTATTCATTGGTTTCAAAATTTCGAGTTTCCAAAGGAATCGGAAATGTTGGGAAAGGTAAAAATGACCGTGACACAAATCAATGCCGGAAATCAACACAACGTCATTCCGGCCACGTGTAATTTTGTGGTGGACGTCCGGGTAACCGACGCTTACAGCAACCAAGAAGTATTGGAAATTGTGCAATCAAATGTGAATTGTGAAGTGAAAGCAAGGTCGTTACGGCTAAATTCATCCTCAATTCCCAAAAATCATCCAATTGTTGAAGCCGGAATTAAATTGGGAAGAAAAACGTATGGCTCACCAACATTGTCGGATCAAGCGGTATTAGGTTGTCCGTCCCTAAAATTGGGTCCGGGCGACAGTTTTCGTTCGCATACCGCCAATGAATTTATTTATGTGAATGAAATTGAAGAAGGGATTCAGTTGTATGTTAAAATATTAAATGAGATTCTAGTTAATTAGCCAATATGCCAATGAGCCAATGAATTAATTATGGATTTTGAATGATGAATTTTAAATTTATCAATTTGTCACCCTGAGCGCAGTCGAAGGGAAACAATTCAACGAATCAACAATTAAAAGATTGCCACAGTTTTTTGCAAAAACTTCGCAATGACGTAAAAATAAACAGTTACACGATTAAACGATTACACAAATAAACAATAAAGACATGAAACTTTGGGATAAAGGATTTTCAACCGATAAAAAAATAGATTTGTTCACCGTTGGAAACGACAGGGAACTTGATTTAATTTTGGCAAAATATGATGTGATCGGGAATATTGCCCACGCAAAAATGTTGCATAAAATTGGGTTGTTAACCGATGTTGAAATAGCTTCTTTGGAGCAAGAACTGGACAATATTTTAAAAATTATTGAAGAAGGTAATTTCATTATTGAAGATTCTTTTGAAGATGTCCATTCTAAAATAGAGTTTTTGCTGACTGAAAAATTGGGTGATACCGGCAAAAAAATTCATACGGCGCGATCAAGAAACGACCAGGTTTTGGTGGATGTCCATTTATACGTGAAAGACGCTTTACAAGAAATAAGCGAAGGTGTTGATGCGCTTTTTGAATTGTTAATTTCGCTGGCGGAACAGCACAAAAATGTGTTGTTGCCCGGTTACACGCATTTGCAAATCGCGATGCCGTCGTCTTTCGGATTGTGGTTTTCTGCCTATGCCGAAACTTTGATTGATGATATTTATTTTTTAAAAGCAGCCTATAAAGTGGCCGACCAGAATCCGCTGGGATCCGCAGCAGGTTATGGAAGCTCATTTCCAATAGATCGAGATTATACCACAAAATTATTGAATTTTGAGACCTTGAAGTTCAACTCTGTGGCCGCGCAAATGGGCAGGGGAAAACTGGAAAAATCCACAGCTTTTGCGATGAGTTCTGTTGCCTCAACCTTGTCGAAAATGAGTATGGATATATGTTTGTATATGAGCCAAAATTTTGGTTTTGTCTCTTTTCCCGATGAATTGACCACAGGTTCAAGCATTATGCCGCACAAAAAAAATCCGGATGTTTTTGAATTGATTCGCGGCAAATGCAACAAATTGCAGGCCTTGCCTTATGAGTTTACGCTCATCACCAACAATTTGCCGAGCGGTTATCATAGGGATTTGCAATTGTTGAAAGAAGGTTTGATTCCTTCGTTTTCAACCTTAAAATCGTGTTTGGAAATGCTGACGTATTCCCTAAAAAATATTCGGGTAAAAACCAATATTATTGAGGATGAAAAATACCTATATTTATTTAGCGTTGAGGAAGTTAATAAATTAGTACAAAGCGGAGTTCCTTTTAGGGACGCTTATAAAATTGTGGGAAAAAGCATTGACGAAGGCACTTTTAAACCCGACAAAAAAGTGTTGCACACGCACAAAGGAAGTTTGGGAAATTTGTGTTTGGATGAAATTGTAAACAAGAAAAATAAGGCTTAATAACGATTAACGATTTTGAAAATTAATATTTTCGTAACCAAATAGTACTTAAAGTGCCTAAAGTTTGAAGTACTTAAAGTTAAAAAA
>PHDE01000078.1 GCA_002842505.1 Bacteroidetes bacterium HGW-Bacteroidetes-3
TCTGTTTATATTTTATTTTTTATTGGTAATCCCGAAAATTCGGGACTGTTCGCCATTAATCATTTCTGCGTGTATCAAAATTTGTTATGCTCGTTTCATATTCATGCGGAAAATTGTGATTGATTCTTCAAAAACGTAAAGAATACAGTCAATTTTGGTAAAATTACGTCTTTTTACGAGATGTTTATAATAGTAAAGGGGGGATTTTAATATTTTGGGCAGTCAATAATGCGGGATAAATAATATCAATTGTATTTTAAAATGCCGTATGGCAATTTTTAAATTTATCCCAGCCTGCCCCAATTTTTCGGGAACCATTCGGGAAGAGAAAATATGCGATATTTTTAATGATATTCGGTATTAAAAATTAAGGCTAAGTTCTATTTACAACAGTATTTGCGTATTCTATGATAAAAACCAAGTGAAAAATTATAAAAAATCTATTCAATCTTAATTTGCAATTAACCGCAAAGAGCAAGGAAAAATACGCAAAAAGCGCAATTTTGTTTTGGTTAATATTTGATTGCGCTATTTTATAATCGTAAATCAAAAACCTGCCTGTTCGGCAGGCAGGTCAGAGATCATAAATTAATTCGGTTAGGGATTGCCCTTCGGCTCAGGGTAAATTCATCCCGGCATTGCGAGTTTGTGCAGCAATATGTTCAATAGATTGCCATACCGAAATAAATGGGTCACCGGCTGGATTTTTCCAAAAGCCTACCAATGACGTTTTACTTATATTATTAAATTTCAACAAGTTGCATATTTAGCTCAGTTGCTTTTTTTGTTAGGAATCTAATTTCAAAAAATCCCTGAAATTATCTTTATTTACCACTAAAAATGAAGGCTGGTAAGCTTCCTGAAAAGATTTTGGAACTTTCACTTTTTTAACAGACGACCATTTGAATTCAAAAGCATTCACGGCACCGGCATTGGTTTCAACATAATCAATTTCTTGTTGCTGCGTAGTTCTCCAAAAATAGGGTTTTGCCAAACTTTGGGCGTAAGACAAAAGTTTCATTCTTTCAGAAACCAAAAAATTCTCCCACAGCGCCCCTTTATCTTGCCTAAATTCTAATGAATTGAAATTTCCAATCAGTATATTTCGCACACCATTGTCATAGAAATAGATTTTTTTGTTTGCTTTTATTTCGTTTCTGATGTTTTTGCTAAAACTGTTCAATCTAAAAATCACAAAACTTTTTTCCAACAAATCGATGTAATTATTCACCGTATTTTTATCTACGCCAACAAGTTGGGCAATTTCATTATAACTAAATTCATTGCCAATTTGCAATGCCAAGGCTTGCAGAATTTTTTCCAAAACTTCCGATTTTCTAATTCCGGCCAAACCCAAAATATCTTTATACAAATAACTCGAAACCAAGTTTTTTAAAATCTCATATTCATTGCCAAAATTATTGATTACGTCAGGATACATGCCATAAAGCAATCGCAATTCAAGTTGTTGTTGGGCTTTAATGTATCCAACATTATTTTCAAATTCATTCCAGGAAATGGGAAATAAATGATACTCGAATTTGCGTCCGGTAAGCGGCTCTTGCGTGGCATTATTAATGTCTAAAGCCGAAGAGCTGCTCACAATCACTTGCACATCTTTTATTTGATCAACAATAATTTTTAATTTTAAACCAATATTGGGAATGCGTTGCGCCTCATCAATAAAAATAGTTTTGTAATTCCCAATAATGCTTTTTAAGGTTTCTGTATTCGCATTTGCCAACGTATCGGCCACAACGGCATCATCGCCGTCTAAAAATAAGTACGAAATTTCATTCAACAAAGAATTAATTAAGGTGGTTTTCCCAACTTGTCGCGGACCAATAAGCACAATAACCTTTCCTTTGTGAAATTTATCCTTTATTTTTGATGCTAAATCCCTAATTATCATACGCTAAATTTTTGTAAATATACAAAAATTATTTTCTATTCACCAATATTAGGTATATTTTGGTGATTGTATTCACCAATATTAGGTATTTTTTGGTGATTACGTTCACCAAAGTGAAACATTTCTTTGTGAAATTCTCGTTTTTAGGACAATCTAAATTTGACAGTTTCTAAAATTTATGTTGTTTGGGAGAAATATTGAATAAACAAACCAGCCATTATTAAAAGTAAAAGCGCTATTTTTATTATTCACATAAGGGCATCCTGATAAATAATAGTTAAATTTGGCACATCTTGACAAAAAAATAAATAATATTGAGTTACTCGGGGAAAAAATAAGGATATGACAGAAAAGCAATTTGTATGGAATTCCGACGAGATCAAACCTTTTTAAATTCAAGAAAAAAAAAGCTTTAATAAAAAAAGAGAAATTATTTAAATGCAAATCATCCATAAAATAGACGACTTCCTATTTACCATTTTCCCAGAATTAACGGAGGGGGGGTAATTTACTAATAATCAGCACTTTAGAAAAATATTACACTTACGGTCCTTTTAAGCCAAAAGTAAGTGTTGATGGCGATTGGGTAAAAATTGAAATAGACACCCCAACCATAATTTCCCAAGAAACAGACTACAAAAAAGCGGTTGCTTTATGTGAAAAAGGAAAATTCACTGAAGCTAAACCAATCCTGCACAAACTTATTGCACAAAACCCAACGATGTCGGAATATCACCGAATTATGGGGCAAATTCTGTCAGATGAAGGCGATCAGGAAGAAGCCATAAATTGTTTGATTGACGCTTTGCGTTGGGACTCAAAAAACGGTTGGGCACTGCTAATGATGGGGAACATTTTTGCAAAGTTCAAAAATGATGTTTCAATTGCCATGAAATATTATGACCAGGCATTGGCGGCAAATACTGCCGACCATATCAGCCTTACCAATATTGGCTATCTTTTGCTTCAGCAAGGCAAACCTGCAGCGGCAAAAAAATACCTGTGGGAAGCCGTTAAAATCAATGATCAATATCCAAACACACAACTTGTGTTAGGTCTTATTGCCGAAACGGAAAATGACTTACCTTCAGCATTTTACAGTACCATTAAAGCCATAAAACTGAATAAGAATAAAGATGTACTGTATCAAAATTCAGTTAAACAGGCGTTTGCTATTGCAAATAAAATAAGTACTACTGATGTTGGCAAAAAAATATACAGAGAATACCGCCATAAACTCGAATTTGAGGGAGGAACGGAAATAGACATTGTTCCCGACAGCGAAATACCAACAGCCGCAAAGATGGAGTTTGCCGAAAACTACGAAAGACCAAAACATTTGGTGAAATATAAACCAAATTATCCGGCAGTGGAGCATCTTGTTATGCACGAAATGAGTCATTTAGATTTCGTAATTGAAGCAAGAAAAGCAGCACTTAACCAACTTTTTATTTCTACACAGGAGCATAAAAATAAATTCATTAAAGAACTTGAACCGACTATTAAGAAATTCAAAAAAATGGGAATTTCTGATAAAGCAATATCAGATTATTGTTCAAATCTTTTTGTTGGACTAAATAGTCAGGTTTTTAATACGCCTATCGATTTATTTATTGAGAATTTTCTTTATACAGAATATGCAGAATTGAGGCCTTATCAATTTTTATCGCTGTTTAATATGCTTCAGGAAGGCTTAAAAGCAGTTACCGATAAAAAGATAATAGAACTTTCTCCTTCAGCTATTATTTCAAAAAGCAAGATTTACAACCTGGTAAATGCCATTCAGTTTAAAGCATTATTCGGATTGGATTTTATGAAGGATTTTAAAGCTTCAGCAAGTGAATTAACGTTGGCAAATGATTTTTATGAAGAGTATTTACAATACAAAGATGATAAAGAGCCTGCAGAAGAATATGAATTGCTGTTGCATTGGGCGGAAGATTTGAAATTAGAAAAAAACTTTGAATTGGTGGGTGAATTGCAATATCGCAAACGCAGCAATATTGATGATTTTATTGATGCCTTGGAAAAAGATCCTTTTGGCGTAAATGAAAAAGACCCGGTAAAAGAAAGGGAAATGAAAAAATTTCAGCAGTCACAAGCTGAAATAGGCGTAAACATGGCCATCGTAATGTTTATGGTTGACGCGCTACAGTTTTTTGAAGGAATGCCCAACGATGAAATAAAGAAAATTGCCTTTGAAATCGCCATGCAAGGAACACAAGGATACAGCCCCGACAAAAAAGACTACCGAATAAACTCCATCAAAAACAAAACCTTTTCCGGCTACCACATTCTTGCTTACTATTATGTGAGTTGGTCATTGGCAATGCCTGATGAGGTGGATAAACTGGAATTGGCGTATAAGAAGGAATATGAAATGGCTATAACTATGAAAAATAAAATTTAAAAAAATTGAAATGAAACTATATCAAACACTTGAAAAGCAACTTAAAAAAGAACCAAACTACGTTACCGACAACGGAGAACTTAAAAAATGGGTTGTTATAAATAAAGCACAGAATTACGACTCCGAACTTTTGGAATTGTTATTGGAAAACGAGGAAATAAAAGAACGTTTTTTTATAGCTATCAAAGAAGTTTTGGTTTTTAACCAATCCTTGTTTGTGCAGTTTTTGGAGCAAAAAAATTATTTGAATGACAGTTACACCGCTTACAAAAACAAAGTTGGTTTAAACATTGACGGAAAATATTTAAAACAACGCAACGAAGTTACCTTGGTTTGGCCTTTTAAAGACTGTGTATTAGAAGGAGGACAAAGCCGTGAAGAAGATAAAAGAGAAGAAATATTTTTTAATGAAACGCTGGCACAAGACGAAATAACCCAACTTTTAGAACCAAAAGTTTTTGCAAACGCCAAACGCATTAGTGCCGAAGGAGAAAAATTCCCCTCCGTTGGAGGGGTGCCCAAAGGGCGGGGTGGTTTTTTTAACCGCAACAAACAAGGCACAATTACCGATAACGGTTCTCGGCTTTGCGAAGTGGCGGATTTTCAGCACAAATGTTCATTTGAAAAACTGAACTTGAACCTTGCACTAAATTGTCATAGAAGCACTTTACCCGCCATTTTGCAAAACCGATGTTAGCACTTCGCCCTTCTTTTCTATCGTGTTTGTTCGTTGTCATTTCGTGTCTGTCTTGGTGCGTTGGCTTGGTGGCTCTTTTGCTGTTTTTAGCTTGGTTTTGTGCGGTTGGGAAAACTGCAAATGTGCCACCAAATGCGTTGGGATTCATTTGATAGTTCATTGTCCTAATTTATTTTTCTTTCATTGTCACTCTGTCGTAAACCGCTGATGAAAGAATTTGATATAATGATGGTAAAATCTTTTCGTCAATACCAAATGAACGTAAAATAACTTTGTCAAAATTAGTTCTGTCTTGCTTTTTTAGTTCGGCAAATATTGTTTCTATTTCTCTACCTTTTAAAGGTTGAAATGCTTTCTTAATTTCTTGCTTTGCTTTGACTGTCAAGATATTTGGGTTTAAAACTCGAAGTGCTTTAAAGTAATTTGCATTTAAGTCTAAAGCACCTAAATTTCTTGATGTCCCACGCATTTCGATGTTCAAAAATGTTACAACTGAATTAAGTAATGCTGTAATAAGCTCAATGTCGTTGCCTTCATTAACGGTTATTGCAACAAGTCGTTGGTCTATTGTAAATGGGTCTTCTGCATAACTAAAAAAGAATCTTTCAAATGGATTTATTGCAGTTACTATACTTGCTTGTTTAGGTCGTAATGAATACCAAAAAGGTTTGTGTCCTTCGCAAGCCTCTTGAATAGTCTTTGTTCCATTTTTATTTTTTGCGTTCTTGAATTTCTGAATCCAATTGTAAGCTCCGTTATACTTACCTTTCAACTTGTCTAATGGTAAATTGCAAACAAAAAGATAGTTTTCATAGTTACCATCAAACTCAAGATTTTTCAACTCGGTTGGACTTTTCACATAAGGAACTAAAAACTTTTTTTCAATTCCGCTGTCCGCAACTTCATCAGAAGGAATTACAAACATTTCATTCCAACCTGTTCTTTCTCCCCTGAAAGCGTCAATAATGTCAGGGTAAAGCACTGTTAATTGACTATCAAATTTTTCAAATAATTGTGATGAAATAAAAAACGTATCCCAATTGTCTTCAGATAAAATTGATTTTGCAAGATTGTCTTTTGAAACAATGCTAACACTTACCAAACCATCAATTCTATGATAAAGATTGTCAAATGTTGAATCAACTTTCCAGTTTTTATTTCTTGAATCTGAACACAAATCTATGTCGCCATAAAATTCTTCAATTTGCTTTAATTGAGTTGCGATGTTTTCCTGTTCAAAATATTCTTCAAGTTTGAAATTTATTGTTACAAATTTCGTAGGCTCATCGTTGATTGAATGTTGGAATACTGAAAATATTGTAGATACTTTTGAATCAGAAAACCAATGTTCTGCGTTACTTCTGACTACATATTTTGTATGGAAATTATCAAGTAAAAACTTTTTGAATTGAAAGCCATACTCTTTACCAAGCCAAGCATTTGAAGTGATTGCAGATAAATGTCCGTTTGCTTTTAAAAAATGAATTGAGTTGTAAATGCAGTATGTGAAATAGTCCGACCTTTCATTAATTTTAAAAGCATTGTCTTTGAGAAATGCTTTTTGTTTTGCTTCAAATTTTTCTCTGAAAAATGAAGTCAAAATTTCATTAGGAATATCTTCTTGCTGAATGAAAGGAAAGTTACTTGCAACGGCATCAAATAAAGGAATTGGCTGTAGTATTTGCTTCGTATAATCTTTAGAATCTGGAAATACTATTTGCTTTCCTGTTTCTAAATTGAAATAATCATCTCTAATAACTCTCGGAAAATTATCAGTTTGATTTACCTTTTGTTTGTAAAGATTTATTACTGAAAGTATCGCAGGGAAATGTGAAATGTCGTTACCCCAAATTTGATTAAGAAGTTGGGAATGATTTGTGTTTCCGTGATAATTTAGGATTTGATAAAATGAATTTAAAAATGTTCCTGTTCCCGATGTTGGGTCAAATAAAAAGTCGTTTGAGGTTTCAATTGCTGGAAATGAAACAAGGTTTGCAAGTGTTTCAGATGTAAAATATTGTCCAAATTTTTGTTTTTCATCTTTTGGAACTAAATTTTCAAGGATTGTTCCGATTACATCAGTTGGTAAAACTTTAAAGTCAAACGCTGTTATCGCCTTGAACAATGCAAACAAGGCTTCATTTACATTTGAGCTAAAATTTATTTTGTCAGTAAAGTATGGCTGAAATACAGCTTGATAATCAATCCTACTTGCTTCATCAAAGTAATTTTCTAGCGTCTCCTTTACGTTTTTTGATGTTTTTAAGTCCATCTTTTTAAGACTACCTGAAAGGTTTTCTGATAGCGTTAAATAGAAAATTATTTTACCTATAAGATTATAAAAGCTGAACTTGGCTAAAACTTCTTCTTCAATTATTGTTTCTGCTTTTCGAGAAGATGATGCAAGAATTTTAAGAGTGGAACTCTCATAAATTTTCCATTGGTTAAACTCCTTACGAAAAGGTGCGTTAGCACCTTTCAGTTTTTCAATTTCGTTTTGAAATTGTGGTAAAATTATTTCAGATGCTTGTTTAACAGCCTCTATAAAACTACCTGAAATATTTATTGCTTGCTTTAATTGTCCGTTTAAGTAAAGTAGTTCTAAGTCGTGAAGTATTTCCTTTAAACGTGTTCTTAGTGCTGATTCATTGCGTTTGTATTTAATTGGGTCTGCTAAATCATCTCTTGAGCTGATGCCTTTTTCTTTTGGATATTCTTTAAGTTTTGAAAGGTTCTCAATTGTGTAAACATCGTTTTCAATTTTCCATATTACAGCTTCTGAACCGTTCCAAGTAACAAAGGAATCTGATTGTAACCGCTCTGCTTTTTCAAGTGCATTCAAAAGCATTTCATTATTATCAACAGTTGTGTCAGGAAATTTCAACTCCCAACCATTGAAAATAATCCCTGAAATTTTGTCTGTGAATAGAAGCACATCGGGAAATTTTGTTTTCCCTGAGTCAAGTTTTATTCCTGCATCGTTTGTTGCATCTTGAAAAACTGTTTTCCCTTCTCTGATTTCTTCTTGAATCCAACTAATAAGCTGTCCTGCCCAAACTCTTTCATTTAACTTCATAATTCAGTGTGTGATATTTTGCAATTGGTTCTCTGAAAAGTCTTAAAGTAGATTCTTCAACTTCTTTTCTTTTTAATGTTTCTTTAATTCTGTCTGAACACACTTTTATGTAATCAGTAGGCTTAACTTTATGTAATAATACATCTTCATTTTTCTCAATTCCTATAAATTGTCGGTTTTCCAAAATTGCAGAAAGTAAGAGACTACCGCTACCACAAGCATTGTCTAAAACAATGTCGCCTGGATTGGTAAAAGTTCTTATTAAATAACGTCCTAATTCAATCGGTTTTTGTGTAGGATGGTAAACAGTTCCTTCAGATTCAGCCGTCTTTATATAAACAAAATCATCTATATTTTGCTCTTCATAAAATACTATATCATTGGGATAGCGTTCTCCATTACTTTTTACGTGTTTAGGCTTAAAATCTCCGTAACTACCTGTATATTGGTCTTTACGAATTCCTTTGTCGTATGCTTCGCCCTCTGTCATTTGAGGATTGTAGGTTGGTTGCTTTTTGTAAAAAACACAAATATCCTCGTGTTTACGAAGTGGTTGTTTTTTAGCGTTTAGAAAGTTGGTTGATTTGGATTTTATCCAAGTGATTTTGTACTTAAATAATTTTTCATTGCTTAAAATCAATTTTGCTGTAAAAATCCCTTGCGAAGTCAAAACAATCACTCCGTCATCTTTTATTATTCTTTCGTATTCTGCCCAAAGTTTCTGCAAATCAATAACTGAATCCCACTTATTTTGCGTTGTGCCATAGGGCAAATCGCATAGAATCATATTTACTGATTTATCAGGAATTGATTGCATAACTTCTAAGCAATCGCCTTGAACAACTTTGTTTACAAAGTCGTCAATTTTTCTTTTTTGTTTTTGTCCGTTCAGAGATAAAACAAAATTATTCGATTGTCCATTTCCGTTTGTCCCGTATTTAATTTTTTCTTCTGCTACTTGCATTGCTTCTAATGCGAAATCTTCGTCTTGTACTTCATAAACGAGTTTGTCGCTAAGCCATTGAACAATTATTTCATTTTTTTCAGCCTTATAATATTTACAAAGCTGGTTTACCTGTTCTCTGGTTGGCAGTCGTTTACCATTTTCAATACGACTTAATACCGCTTTACTTATACCTGTTTTTTTGGTTAAGTCTTCCAAAAGAAGATTGCGTTCCTCTCGTATGTTTTTAAATGTTGTTCCGATTGTTTGCATAATAATTAAGTTGCCAATTTTTGGCAAATTTAGTCATTTTGTTTCTGATGCCAAAGTTTTAGATGAAATTTTTGTCAGGGTGGTGGGTGGGCTTGGGTGCGGTTGGGCAAAATTAAATGTGGTGTTTTTGTGTCGGCAAGTGTGTTGGCAAAACACCTCTTTTAATTTTGCGAAGCGTTGGCATTTGTCCTTTGTTTTTCTGTTCGTTTATTGTCGGTCGTGTCGGTCTTTTAGGGTGAGTGCTAACGTTCTGGGGCTTTGCGAGGTGCGGAACTCTGTAAGCCTTAATTTTTCAGTTTAAGTCCGTACTCCGCAAGTACAAACTGTTGTTTCTGTTATGCCGAAGCTCCGCATCTTGCAAAACCGCTGTTGTACCTTCGTTGTTCTTTTTTCGGTTATGTTTGTCAAATTTAGTTTTTTCTTCTATCTTCGGCAAAAACTTTTTAATTATGATACAAAGTACATATGACCTAATTCTAAAAATTGATAACGAATATTATACTAAAGCTGAAGATTTAGTTAAGAATGTAAAAATATATGATTTTAATTCTTACCAAGATTTTAATGCTAAAGTGTCTTCTGTATATCTTAATACTTGCCACAAGCTTTTAGCAATCACTAGAATAAACAAAGATTTTACTTTTGAAGACTACGTTGTAAAAAGGGCATTTTTAAAGAAACATAATGATTCTATTTTGGACGAAATATATCTGCAATACGTTCAACTCTTCTCTTAAAATCTGCCCTATCTTCCTCATCTAATTTTTTGAGTGTTTCAAAATTTCTTAACCTTTCCTCTTTTTCCTCTTCATTTAAATATTCTATACCTTCTAAAAAAATTCTTTCTGTTTCTTCTTTATATACTTCCCATTCAACATCTGTCATTGTCTATTACTTTTTAGTAACGCTATATTCTCTTTGATTTTTCGCTTTTCTGCGGTTTTGTTACAATGAGGTACAACGTTCCCACGCTTGTGGATGTTGTGGAAGTTCGTAACCTTTCAATTTTCGGCTTTGCAGAAAGTTGATGCGAAACGGTAATTCCACTAAATTCCACAATAGCCACAAACGTGTGTTAGCGGTAGTGCTTTCTTTTCGTCTGCTGTTGTTAATTAAAAGTTTGTTTAAATTCCAATGGTGTTAAGTCGGTTTTCTTTTTGAATAATTTGTTAAAAGATTGCGGAAATTCAAAGCCTAATTGATACGCAATTTCGCTGACTGAAAGGTTTGAGGTGGATAAGAGTTCTTTTGCTTTTTCTATCAGTTTTTCGTGTATGAGTTGCTGTGCGGTAAGCCCGGTCAAGTTTTTTAGCAAATCGCTTAAATAGCTTGGCGACACATTTAATTGTTCGGCAATGTATTGAACTGTTGGTAATTGCGTGTGTTCGGATTCAAAATAATTGTTCAAAATGGCTTCCATTTTCGACAATGTATCGTTGCTGATATTTTTTCGTGTCAGAAATTGTCGGTTGTAATATCGGTCGATATGCACCAACAGTAATTCAATGTTTGCAATCAACACATCTTGGCTAAATTGGTCGGTATTATTTTGACACTCTTGTTCGATGGAGCGAAATAAATTCAAAATAATTTGTTCTTCTTTGTCCGAAAGAAAGAGTGCTTTGTTGTTGGTGTACGAGAAAAATCCATAATTGTGAATGCTCTTTGCTAAAGAATAACTTTGTACAAAATCTCGATGAAAAATAAGTTTATAGCCTGTTAATTCTATTTTCTCTAATTTTTCGATGCTGATTACTTGTTTGGGTGCAGTAACTACTAAAACACCATCATCAAAATCGAACTCGGTTTGTCCATAAATTAGTTTTGAGGTCATTCCTTTTTTGATGGAAATGGTGTACAAATTATTGGCATAATGTTTCCAAAAATTTTGGTTCAAGAAAAAATCAATTTCTGCTAAATTTACTACACTTACTAATGAATGAAGTGGTTTCGGCAAACCACACAATTGATGGTATTGTGCTACGGAATTAATTTCGTTTATTTTCATTACTTTTTTAGGTATAAATATTGACAAAAATAGCTATTTTAATCCTTTTTACTATCCAAATTGAGTTTAACTGGTCTACGAAGATGTGAAAAAGTAAGTGAACCCATTTTCCACTTTCCTTTTGTTTTGATGTACACTTCTGTTACCATAAACGGATTGACCACCTCATTTCCGCCCACAACTGCTACCAAATCAATATCATTGAGCAAAATAGCCGTGTTTCCAAATATGTTCACCACAACGGAATAAACTTCGGCTTTCTTATACCAAATACCACCCTCTTTAATCGTTTTTAGTTCGGCTGTTTTTCCCCAAGTTCCTCCCATATGAACAAACATTGCTTTTTCATCAAACAGTTTGTTCAGTTCATCTACATTTTTGTCTGCCATCCATTGCCATTTCTGTTTTGAAATAGCAATCACTTGCTCTTGTTCAGGTGTGTTTTTGGTTGCAGTTTTAATCGTTTCAGTTGGTGGTTGTTGTCCATAAGAAAAGTATACACCCATAATCATTAAAAACACTGTAATAATTTTCGCTTTCATATTTTTATCATTTTAAGTTTATTATTTAATTATTTTTTCAAAGGTGCTTCTACGCCTGAAAATGCTTGTACAATAGGCGGTAGTCTGTCGCCTGCAATTTTTATAGCATTTAATTCTTGATTAAACATTTGCATTTCGCTTGAAGTAAATTTTATGCTGTCTGCTCCGTTATTTTCAAGCATATGTGCCATTTGCGTAGTGCCAGGAATAGGTACGATAAACGGTTTTTGATGCAGTAACCAAGCCAATGAAATTTGGGCAGGAGTAGCGTTTTTTTGTACACCCCATTTTTTTAATAAATCTACAAGTTTTAAATTATTGGGCAAATTTTCAGGCGAAAACCGAGTTTCTATCCCTCGAATATCGCCTTGTGCAAAGCGGGTTTCTGCGTCTATTGCTCCTGTTAAAAATCCTACACCAAGCGGACTCCAGCACACAAAACCAATGCCTAATTCTTCACAAAGTGGAATAACTTCGTTTTCTGCACCACGCCAAAGCAAAGAATATTCGTTTTGAATAGCTGTAATGGGATGAATCTTTTGGGCTCGCCTTACGGTTTGAATCCCTGGTTCTGAAAGTCCGTAATGCACAACTTTCCCTTCTTTTATAAGGTCTTGTATGGCTCCCACAACGTCTTCAATCGGTACGTTTGGATCCACCCGATGTTGATACAATAAATCAATTCGGTCGGTTTTTAGGCGTTTTAGCATTTCTTCCACCACTTGTTTTATATGTTCTG
This sequence comes from Bacteroidetes bacterium HGW-Bacteroidetes-3, assembly GCA_002842505.1. Lineage (GTDB taxonomy): Bacteria > Bacteroidota > Bacteroidia > Flavobacteriales > Flavobacteriaceae > Lutibacter. The sequence continues at coordinate 12,601 of PHDE01000078.1, forward strand.
GCTGGCTGTTTAATCCAGGTAATCGTTTCCCTGTTTTTTGGTCGATATTCCACCCAAACTTTGTTTCAATAACAATTTTATCTCTGAAACTGCTAACTGCTTCTCCCAATATTTTTTCCACTTCCCAAGGACCATAAGCTTCGGCTGCATCAAAAAGTGTAACGCCGTTATCAAATGCTTTTCTGATAATTTTGTGCATTTCAGTACGTGTAGGAATGGTGGTTTGGTAAGTTCTGCTCATATTTTGCACACCCAAACCAATGCTGGAAACTTTCAAACTGCCTAATTTTCTTTTGCCTGATACTTTGGGTTGTTTGTCATTTTCTTGTGGCAAATTTTCTCTTTTTTTAGATTGAGCCAACGCATCAAACGGAAGTAAAGCACTTCCTGCCATTGCCAATCCTGCTGTTTTTATTATATCTCGTCTGTTCATAATTGCTTTTTTAACGTTTAGTAAAATTCCTAATTTATTTTTTTTCTACTTCCTTTTTAAGCTCTTTATTGAATGTTTTGTATCGTTCAATACTTCGTTTAGCAAGAGCAATAGGCGTAATAGTTGGATTTGTTCCTGTAAATTCTTCGGTTTGAATAAACCGTGTTTGACATTTTGAAATGGCTTCTACTCGGTATTGATGATTATCTGTAATGCCTGCAAGCCGTGTTTCGCCCGCCCAACCAAACAAAGTTCCTTCTTCATAAATCAATGGGCTTCGAGGAAAATCTACCACTTGACCATTGCCTAAATCAAATTTCACCACTACTTTTCCGCCATTGCTAATGTCTCCCGAAAGTCCCTTGAGTGTAGAACTCCAGTTGGGCATTTTGTTAAAATCTCTAAGTGTTGCCCATACTTTGCTTATGGGTGCATTGATTACAATATCGGTATAAATATGGGCTTGATTGCTTGATTTTTCCGTTATATTAGCGGATTCCACTTGAAGTTTTGTATCAATTTTACAAACCGAGCAAGACATTAAAAACATACTGATTGTCCCTATTGCTACTATTTTATCAAATTTTATATGGTTAAACATCGCATTATTTGGTTTAAGAGTAAAATTATTACTGATTTAATTTTCGTTCGCTAATCCATTTTACCATATTTGGGTCTCTGTGGTCAAAAAACAAACTCGTTTTATTGTCCAAGGTTTGAATGGTTTGCATTTCGGTTTCAGAAAGTTCAAAATCAAAAATATCAAAATTTTCTGCCATTCTTTCTTTACGAACCGATTTAGGGATTGCAATAATATTTCGTTGAATTAACCAACGCAAAATAACTTGTGCAACAGATTTGTTGTGTTTTTCAGCAATGATTGTTAAAATTTCGTTTTTGAAAATATCATTTTTTCCTTCGGCAAAAGGTCCCCAAGATTGCATTTGCACCTTGTTGTCTATCAAAAATTGATGCGATTCTATTTGTTGATGAAAGGGATGAGTTTCAATTTGGTTGATAGCAGGAGCAAATCCACTGTTGATAATCAAATCCATCACCCTGTCTGGATGAAAATTGGAAACACCAATAGCCTTTATTTTTCCTTCGTGGTACAACTCCTGCATTGCTTTCCAAGAGCCAAAAACATCGCCATAAGGTTGATGAATGAGGTATAAATCCATATACTCTAATTGCAGTTTATCCAAAGATTTTTGAAAAGCGAGTTTGGTCTTTTCGTATCCCATATCTTCTGCCCAAACTTTGGTCGTAATAAAAAGTTCTTTTCTGTCGATTCCAGCTTTTTTGATGGCATTACCTACAGCAACCTCATTTGCGTAGGAAGCAGCAGTATCGATTAACCTGTAACCTGTTTGGATAGCATCGATTACGGTATTTTCACATTCTTTTTCATTAGGAATTTGAAAAACCCCAAACCCAATAATAGGCATTTCTACACCGTTGTTTAAAGTTACTGTTTGCATTTTATAATTTGTTTTAAAATTGATAATGCAAATGTCCAATAACTGTAATTGTAAAAAGTATCCAAAATAGGGAAAGTTGTATCCAAAATTTCATTACAACTCTTGGTTGATGTTACTATTTGGCGTGTCGGTGGTCGCATTACCGCTAACTTAATTATACCAGCCATAAAATGGCTGCAATCCACCCAAATCGGGTTGGCTTTGTGCCATAAAATGGCTTCTTTTAGCTATTGCTAATATACCATTTTTTATTACAAATCATCAAATGGGCTTTTTATTTGCTGCAAACTTTTTGTGCTTACGTGCGTGTATATTTCAGTTGTTTTACTGCTGCTGTGCCCAAGTAATTCTTGTATATATCTTAAGTCTGTGCCACTTTCAAGCAAATGTGTGGCATAAGAGTGCCGTAACCAATGCAAACTTACAGGTTTGTTTATTTTTGTTTTTGCCAATGCTTGTTTAAGAACGTTTGATAAACTTCGCTCATCATATTTTACATTTTCTGCTTGTCCTTCAAACAACCAGATTTTTGGTTTATATGCAGTATAATAATCTCTAAGCATCACCAATATTTTTGTTGATAATGGCACTATTCTGTCTTTTTTGCCTTTTGCCAGCCTAATGATTACAATGTTTCTTTTAGAATCTATGTCATTGGGTTTAAGATTTAACAACTCACTTCGCCTTAAACCACAACTATACATTAGTGAAAGCATCGTTTTATGCTTTATATTGCTGTGTGCATTCAATAACATTTTAATCTCTTCCTTGCTCAACACATTAGGTAATATTTTTTCACGTTTGGGACGGTGTATTTTATCAACTTCTATTTCCGTATTTTGCACAGTTTTAAAATACAATTTAAGGGAATTAACTATCTGGTTTTGATAAGATGCCGATAAATTATTTTTCAATATGTATTGGTTGTTGTAAACAATTACATCATTATTGTTAATTTCTGAAATTGCTTTTTCACGATAAAAAACCAAAAACGATTTTAGCGCGTCACCATAAGTTTTAATGGTATTTGGACTGTATCTTTTGGAGGAAAGCCATTGTTTAAATTTTTCTAAATGTTCAAAGCCTTCGGCGGAAGGTTGAGAATGGGAAAGAGGCTCAATGTTAAACCGAAGCCTGTTTTCTTCCGTATCCGGAATATGCCAAACGCGTTTGGATTGGCTCCATCTTGCGCCGTCAATTCTTTTAATTCGCGTAATTAATTCTGTATTTTTTTCAAAATAAACACCAATTCTGGGTTCACCCAAGTGTTTAATTAATTGTACTTTCCAATCCATAGCTTTTTTTATAATGTTTAAAGATAGAAAAACGAAACGAGCATAACAAAATTTTGATATACAAAGGAATGATTAATAGCGAATTTACCTACCGGCAGGCAGGCTGCAGCTGTTACCGCTAAAAAATAAAATTTAAACAGCTGAAACGAGCCATAACAAATTTTGATACACAGTAGAATGATTAATGGCGAACTGCAGCTGTACCAATAAAAAATAAAATATAAACAGCTGA
>PHDE01000079.1 GCA_002842505.1 Bacteroidetes bacterium HGW-Bacteroidetes-3
TTACCAATCTTAACAGAGGTTCAACAGATGAGCATTGAGTCTTTTAAGTCAAGATCAAAATTTAAGCCAAAAATGATTGATAAATTTGTTAAACAATTTATAGATCAAGAAGTTGGTTTTTTTACAAGTGATATAGAATCATTTCCTAAGATAGAATTAATATGGAAGTCTCCTTACCAAATTACCAATGCTATTATTCAGATAGGAAATGATAATAATTATAATGTTAATGATTGTATTAGGCAGCTAGAACATCTTGGCTGCCAAGCATTTCAAATAAGAGTAGAATCAAATTTAAAAATTGAACTTTTACAAAAATACCTTGATAGTTTTAAGGGGACTAGAGTCAAATATGTTGAATTATTAATTCCATTTGAAAATAATGATCTAGCTTCTTTAGAAAGGCTTCTTAAAAGAGAAACACGTTTAAGATTTATAAAAATATATGGTAGTAACGAAGATAGAATTATAGAAAATCAGGATATATATTTAAATCGGAAGATTCTTTTTTTAAAAAAGGATATTAGGACTAGTTCAAAAGAAATCATTTCAAAAGATAGGCTTTGTAATAATATGGAGGTTTTTTTAGAATCACAAAAGCATAATGTTGGATTAAATAGGAAAATATCTATAAATATGGATGGGTTTATCATGAACTATATTGATCATAAAGAACACTTTGGGAATATAAGAGTTGATAGAGTATTGGATATTATTGAAAAGCAAGAATTTCAAAAAAAGTGGTTTATTTCGAATGATAAAATAGAAAAATGTAAAGATTGTCAATACCGCGCTGCATGCGTGAGTAATTCTGATATTGAAGTAATAGGAGATTTATTTTATAAAAAAAATGAATGTTCTTTTAATCCTTTTACAAATGAATGGGTATAAACAATTTAATAATTAAGTATAATTCACATAGATTATCAAAGTGATATTTCAAAACATAAAACAATTATTTATTTCAAATAAATTTCCGATATTTCTACAAACTGATAGATTTGATTGTGGACCTTCTTGTTTAAAAATGCTAACTAAATTTCATGGGAAAAATTTCAGTATTGAACATTTAAGATATTTATGTAATATTAGCCCAGATGGTATTTCTGGAAAAAATTTAATAGAAGCAAGTGAAGAGTTAGGTTTTCATACTTTGCCTGCAACTATTAATTTTAAGACATTACTAAAAGAAGCTCCTCTTCCTTGTGTAGTTTCTTGGGAAGATCGTCATTTTGTAGTTGTATACAAGGTATTGGCTAAAAAGATTTATATTGCTGACCCTGCTTATGGATTAATAACTTATACAAAGGAAGAATTTCTAAAAAAGTGGTTAAATAATAAAAGTGAAGGGCTTGCAATTTTATTAGAACCTTCAGCAAAATTTTACATCCAAGAAGAAAATGAAATTAAATCTGGATTAAGAACAATTCTTCCTTTTTTAAATAATTATAAAAAATATTTATTACAAGTATTCGTAGGGTTGTTTGTGGGAATTATAGTTCAACTGGCATTGCCATTCATTACACAATCTTTAGTTGATAAAGGAATTAATTACCAAGATATAAATTTTATATATATCCTTCTTATTGCTCAATTGACTTTGTTTTTGAGTAGTTCACTAATCAATATTTTTAGAAGTTGGCTTTTATTGTTTATTGGAACACGGGTTAGTATGTTAATTACTTCAGAGTATTTAGTGAAATTACTAAAGAAATCACTTTCTTTTTTTAATAGTAAGGGTCCAGGAGATATATTACAAAGAATTAATGAAACTAGGAGAATTGAAGTTTTCTTAAATTCTGCTCCTGAAAATGTTTTTATCTATTTTAATGCATTAATTTTTTTATTTATTTTGGCGTATTACAGTTTAAGGATATTTTTCTTATTCATTATAGGTTTTACTATTTATACTTTATGGGTATGGTTTTTTATGAAAAAAAGGGAAGAACTGGATTTTAAGCGTTTTGAAGCAGCTTCAAATATCAATTCAACTTTAATTCAGATGGTAAATGGTATTCAAGAAATAAAAATAAATGGTTCTGAAAAAAAACATGTTTGGGAATGGGAAAAAGGAAGAATAAAGTATTACAAAAACTCAATCTCAAACCTTAAATTAAGCCAATTTCAAAATATTGGGGGAGGCATTATAAATGAAATTAAAAATATTTTAATAACTTTCACAGCAGCTATTCTTGTGATTAATGGTGAAATTACATTAGGAATGATGCTGGCAATTCAATATATCATTGGTCAAGTAAATGCCCCCCTCCTTAGTTTAATAAGTTTTTTAAGTTTAGTACAAGATGCTAAATTGAGTATAAAACGTTTTAAAGAAATAGAATTTATTACCCCCGAAGAAGAGTATTTGAATAATAAAAATTTACTTAAGCCTTCAGTACAAACCTTTGATATTTTTCTTAAAAACTTGAATTTTTCTTATGAAGGTAAAAAGGGGAAAATGGTTTTAAAAAATATTAATTTGCAGATTCCTAAAGGAAAAGTTACTGCAATTGTTGGGAATAGTGGAGGAGGGAAAACTACATTAATGAAAATTCTTTTAAAACTTTATTTGCCAAGCTCAGGTGAAATTAAAATTGGAAATAACAACTTAAACCATATAGATTCTCAAAAATGGAGAGAACTTTGTGGGACTGTTTTACAAGAAGGATATATCTTTTCTGATACAATAACTAATAATATTACAGAATCATATCCATATGAGGCTCTCAATAAAGAAAGACTTTTACAAGCAATAAAGATTGCAAACATAGAGGAACTTATTAACGATTTACCCTCTGGATTTAATTCGATGATAGGTCCTGCAGGTTCAAGTGGAAGAACTTTAAGTGGTGGACAAAGACAAAGAGTTTTAATTGCTCGAGCTGTTTATAAAAATCCTCAATTTTTATTTTTTGACGAGGCAACAAGTGCTTTGGATGCAAACAATGAAAAATTAATAGTGGATAACTTGAAAGAATTTAATCGAGGTAAAACGGTAGTTATAATTGCTCATAGGTTGAGTACAGTGAAAGATGCTGATCAAATTGTAGTTTTAGATGACGGAGAAATAAAAGAGGTGGGTAAACATTTTGAATTAGTTAAGAAAAAAGGATATTATCATGAACTAATTAAAAATCAACTAGAACTTGAAAATTAAAGAAGATAAAGTAGAAGCAATCAACGATAAAAGTCATCATTTTCAAGAAATTTTAGAGAAAGTTCCAAGATGGATTATTAGGCATGGTAATACATTTTTTTTAATACTCTTTTTATTCCTTTTAATTGGAATACGTTTTATTCAATATCCTGACGTTATAACTTCAGAAATAATGGTATTGACTGAAAATCCTTCTATTGAGGTACATAGTTTAGCTACTGGAAAAATTATTAATGTATTAAAAAGTGATGGGGATTCTGTTAAAAAAGATGAATGGGTTCTTATTCTTCAAAACAATGCCGATTATAGAAGTATAATCACTCTTTCAGAGATTCTTAATGAACTAGAATCAAAATTTTTTTGGGAAATGATTGATACTATTCAATTTAAGGATAGATTTTTTTTAGGCGAAATTAACAGTGATTATGTACAATTCACTAGGAGTATTGGCGAATATCGATTATTCCTAAAACTTAACCCTCAATTTCAGCAAATTGAAATTAATAATAGTAGAAATGGAAATCTGGAAGAAATTAGTAAAACTCTTGCAAACCAACAACAGATTTTAAAGAGGGAACAAGAGCTTGTTAAGGTTGATTTAGAGAGGTCACAAACATTATTTAAAAAAGGAGTAATAAGCAAAAAGGATTTAGAGATTAAAGAAATAGAATATTTAACTGTTAAAAACCGAATAGAAGAATTAAATGCTACAAAATTTAATTCTCAATTGCAAAAAGAGAATATTCGAAAAGAGAATTCTATTCTAATTATTGAACAATCAAATCAATATTTTGAAATGAGAAATAATGTATTAAATAATTATAATAATTTACTCTTCTTAGTCCAAAAATGGAAACAAAAAAATGTATTAACATCTCCAATAGACGGAACTCTTAATTTTTATGATATTAGAAATAATTATCAATTTTTAACAGAAGATCAAAAAGTGTTTACAGTTACTCCTAATGGTAAATATAAATATTATGGTTTTGCAAAAATGCCTATAAATAATTCTGGAAAAGTTAAAATTGGACAAGAGGTTATCATTAAACTTAATAATTATCCATATCATGAATTCGGGATCCTCAAAGGAATAATTATGAGTATTACTAATGTTCCTCAAGGAGGGATTTATCTTTTAAAAATAAATTTACCTAATCAACTTAAAACAAATTCAAATAAAGAACTTGAGGGCAAATATGAATTGGTTGGAACAGCTGAAATAATAACAGAGGATATATCTTTATTTGATAGAATGTTTTATTTTGTTAGAAATTCAAATAATTATTAAAAATGGATCAAGTAGTATTTTACAACCTTGTAAATTAAAAATTTATGGATATGTAAATCATCAGCAAAAAATAGACTGATTTATTATGTTTATAGACTAAAAAGATTGATAAAATAAAACATTGTATAACACCTCATAAAATTTATGCTTACATTTAAACTAAATAACAAACCGTCAAGCATTCAACAAGCGATTTGCTACAAACGAAATAGAAGCCATTTTATGGCACAAAGCCAACCTTATTTGGGTGGATTGTAGCCATTTTGTGGTAGGTATAAACAAGTTGGCATTCATTTAAAAAGAAAATTATGAAACACCTATTAACACTGCTTGCCTTATTGATATCATTATCAATTTATGCCCAACAAGAAACAGAGATTGGTAGATATAAATTGAGAATGAAAAAGTCATCTCAAGATACAGTTTATATGAAAATCGGAGAAACCAAAACCATTCTAAAAAAGGGTTGGACTATCACCGAATCGAAAGGTGGAGTTACAGTACAACGAATTCTTTTAAAAGATACTGTCATAACAAATAAAAAGGATGTTCCTGTAAGAGTAACTGTTAATTGGAAAATTGGAGAAGTAAAACACTCCGATGATTCACCTGACAAACTCTATCTTAACCCATATCATTTCATTTCTCCTCAAGACTCAACTTTAAATAATAAAAGTTATCTCAAAATACCAGATAATGGCTATGTAACTTTGGAAAGGTCATATGTCAAATGGAATGCTATTACAATACCTTTTGCAATTCGACTGGCACTAAATGATACCATCGGTAGCAAAATAACCACAGACCTAAAAATAGGAGCTTCTTTTTCTTACAATGTAAATTGGGAAACTTTTAAAAATAGAAGATTAAAAGCTAAGAAAACTGTAAAAGGAATTTCAGGTGGAATTGGATTTGGTTTTTCTAAAGTGATACTAAATTCTTCTTCTACTAGCTTACTTAACACACCATATAAGAATGAAGAAGATGGTTTGGCTTTTTTTGTGGCTCCAGGAATTGGACTTAATCTAAAAGGTTTTCAAATTAACTTTTCATATGGTTGGGACTTTCCAATAACTGATAACACTAATGATTGGAATTATGCGAATAAAGGCTATTTCGGAATAGGACTTGGAGTAGGTTTAGATGTATTTGGAAAATAATAAAAACGCAATAAATGAGAAATAATCGAAATAGAGTATTTATTTCATACAATCACAACGATAGCCCTATTGCTCATAGAATTTCTGATTCATTACGAAACGAAAATATTGATGTTGTTTTTGATTACAAAGACATAAGTATTGGTGATAACGTATTTGACCAAATAAGGTATATGTATGAGACGAGTGAAACCGTAATGGTTTTGTTATCTCAATCCCTTTTTGCATCTGACTATTTCAGGTTCGAATTCCCAAAATATTTTTTTGATGAAGCCCGTAAAAGAAAAGTAAATATTATTCCAGTATTGGTTGAGAAATGTCAAATTCCAAGTGATTTTCTTGAATATGAGATTATTAATTTGACGAATGATTTTAATAAAGGATTACAGAGAATAGTACAAAAATTAAAAATAATTCCCGAGATTTCATTTGACCAGTTTAGTCCAATTGAATTTGAAGAATTCACTTACGACCTGTTAAAAACATACGGATTCAAAAATATTCAACGAGAACAGCGAGTAAATGATTTTGGAATAGATTTCATTGCTGAATCATTTATTAAGGATGCGTTTGGATTTCCAAATAAAGAAGTTTGGATGATTGAAACTAAATTTTATCGAGAAGAACGTTTCAGTATAAATTCGTTACATAGAATTATTGAATCTTTCAATTACATTAATAGAGTTGACGCTAAAATTCTTCTAATTACCAATAGCGTGCTGACCTCAGTAGCCGAAGAGTATATTGAAGAAGCTCAAAGAAATAGAAACATAGAAATTAAGGTTTTAGATGGAGCAAAGCTTAAAAAAGTTGTAGCAAAGCGTAAAAGGCTATTAAATAAATACTTCCTTAGATGAGCGAAGTAAATGATTTCATACAGAGATTGGATGCTTGCCCTTTAGGAAATGCAGGTTGGTCCCAATTCGAGAATTTATGCACAGAAATTTTAATATTTTTGTTCGTTCCGCCATTAAATCCAGCAACCAGACAAGGAAGAACTTTCTCAGGTGTTAATAGACGAGATGCTATAATACCAAATCGAAATATAACACCAAATGACAATGCGAATTCTAAAAACTGGCACCATTTATATCTCGAATTAGATGCAAGAATGATTCTTTTCGAGTTCAAAAATTATGACGTGACAGAAATTGGACACGAAGAAGTAAATCAGACGAGAAATTATATGACAGCTGCTATGGGTAGACTATCTATAATGATTTGTAGTAAAAACCCAAATGAATCCGCTCATCGTCAACGCAATACAGTTTTTAACCAAGACAATAAGGTGATTTTGTTTATGACAAAGGAACAATTAAAGGAAATGCTATTGATAAAAGATAGGAATGAAGACCCATCGGACTTAATTATGGACTTGTTGGAAAGATTTTATATACAACACGAATAAGAAAAAACGGAATGCCAACAACAGCTATACGAAATGAGAGTTTTGGTGAATAATTAGAAGTATGTGAATATAAACAAACATTACGGTAAACTGAAAGTACAGTGTATTTAATCTCGCACTACGCATAGCCAAACCGTTGTGCGTCATTCTATAGCGGCAGTGCAAACATTAACCGACAGTGCTAAAATGAAACTATAGACTAAAATATTTAACAAATGGACGGAGCATACATAGCACTTAGAGGGTATAAATTTCAGTTCGACAGGACTATATTAGAATTATTTAATAACTCGACCAAGACGATAGAAATTGAACAACTTCAAGATTATGGATATGACGACTATTTGGTACAAGTTAAGTATCATAATACTGACTACACCCCTGCTGAACAAAAACAGAAAATAAAAAAGCCATTAGTTTTACTCTTTGAACAATTTTTAAAAAATAGAAAAAAAAGGTTTATCCTTTTCATTTATTTAAAGGGTATTGCTTCATCAAAGAATACATTATCAGTTTCTGAACTTGATTCAATTCTTGGAAAAATTAAAAAGTTTTCTGAGGCTGACAAATTGGATTTCATTAAATGCTTTACGATAATTTATGCAGACGATTTTGAAAATCAATACAAAGAAGTGATACAAAAAATTAAATCTTCATATTCAAAAACAGATGAAGAAGCTGAAATTTATTATTCAGTAATCTCAAGTCACTTATTGGAAATAGTTATAAAGAATCCACCAGCAGTAAGTTCAAAAAGGAAGACTTCCAAAAGTGAAATAGACAAAATCATCCTTAATGGAAAAAAATTAATTTTTAAGTCTGCCTATGTTGAAATGGTTGCTAAAGAGAAGCAACTTAAAAACTTAAACAAATTATTTTTTAAAACCTCACTAAACACCGAGCCTCACGAAAGAATATTTATAATTGAAGTTAAGGCAGCGGTTGAAGTCAAATTACTAAAGGAGATCGTTTTAATATTAAAAACAAAATGGAGCAAAAACAAAACAAAAACTATTCCTGATACAGACAGGTTTGTTCCTTACATATTCTTTAATGGTATTTTGGAAAATGACTTAGTTAGATTAAAGTCCGACTTACAAAAAGATGGCTACGTAATTAATGATGGCTATGACTTTATGAATGCACCTTTCAATATTAATAGTATAAAGAAAAGACCTACATTCACGAATAGTTTGTTTTTTAAATTTATAAATAAACATCAGGACCTTGTTAAACTATTAAACAACTTGGATAGAACAGGTGAAATATTTCAATTTTTCATTGGAACTCCATCTCCTATTCTGTTCGTAGGAAAACATATTGAAATTGAAGTTAAAGAAATCGAAGATATTAAAAACATAATCTAATGGCAGATACAAAAGTAAATGGAGAGGTAATAGCAGTCCTTCCCAATAAGGTAAAAATTAAAATTGATGACTTAAACGCTTTTAAAGGAGCAGAACAACTTAAAGTTGGGTCTTATATTCAAATTGCTGACAATGAAAGTTCATCAACTAAGCTAATAGCAATTATTGAAAGTTTTCTTATTGAAGTAACTGACACAGGAGATAGGAAATATTTAATTGAGGCTAATCCTCTTGGGACAATAGAAGATGGGAATTTTAGACGTGGTGGGGATTCAATTGCTTTGCCACCTAAAGAAGCAACAAAGGCATCAACTGACGACATAAGGGCAATATATGCAAGCGGAAATAAAGAAAGCAAATACGAAAGATTTTGTTTCGCAGAATTGGCTCAATCTCCAAAAGACCGAATTGAGGTTCCTGTTAATGGAAATAAATTTTTCAATAAGCATTTTGCAATTGTTGGTTCAACAGGTTCAGGAAAATCTCATACGACTGCAAAGGTTTTGCAAAATGCAATCAAGGAAAAGAAATTTGATTTTACAGGATTGAATAATTCACACATTGTAATATTTGATATTCATTCTGAATATGCTACTGCATTTCCAGAAGCAAACATAATTAACATTGATGATTTAGTCCTTCCATATTGGTTATTAAATGCAGATGAACTTGAGGAACTGTTTTTGGAGTCTGGCGACAATAATAATTACAATCAATCTTCTCTACTTAGAAATCTAATCACTGAAAATAAAATTCTAAAAAATCCCGAAGAAACCAAAGTATATTTTGACAGTCCTTTAAAATTTGATATTGATGAAATATTAAATTGCCTACAAAATCTTCGAAAGGAAACAAGACATAGTGAGGACGACATTAATATTCAATTTAATGATGGTGCTATTACATTTGAATCAGAGGCTAAAAAAATCCAACACTATTTTTCAAAAGTTTATACTTATTCGTCCCCTCGTAGAGAAAGTAAAGACAGAGGTCACGGTATTTCAAAAGGGCCATATTGCGATGGCTCAATTGATAAATTTGTATCAAGATTAAATACGAAAATCAACTCTCCAAGACTTCGCCAGTTTCTATTTGGGAACAAGAGCAAGGACATTTCATTTGAAGATACTTTACGACAATTTTTAGGTTATGGTTACAAACCCGAAACAAGAAAAAACTCAAAATCAAATGTTACAATTATTGACCTGAGTGGTGTTCCATTTGAAGTTTTAAGTATAACTGTTTCATTGATTTCTCGTTTATTATTTGATTATTCATATTACTACAAAAAACAAGTTGGTGACAATGATATGCCTCTCTTATTAGTTTATGAAGAGGCCCACAAATATGTTCCTAAAAGTGATCTTGCAAGATTTAAATCTTCACGTGCATCAATTGAAAGAATTGCCAAGGAAGGAAGAAAATACGGAATTTCATTAGCCATAATAAGTCAACGACCGTCTGAATTATCTGAAACTATATTTTCCCAATGCAATAACTTCATAGCAATGAGGCTAACAAACCCTGATGACCAAAATTATGTAAAGCGTTTGTTGCCAGACACACTTGGCTCTGTGACAGATATACTTCCGTCCTTGCAATCAGGTGAAGCTTTGTTAATTGGAGAAGCAACGGTAATGCCCTCAATTGTAAAAATTGACAGGTGTGAACACGAACCATCTTCCAATGACATTCCATATCTTGAAAAGTGGAAAAATGAATGGTTCGACAAGGTGGACTTCAAAACTATAACGACAAAATGGACGACTTAAGAGAAGAACGAAAGCACAACAGCACATTTGCAAAACGTTAGCAGTAATTCCACATATTTACACCAAATAGACTCATTTAACTAACGGTAGAAAGTAAAAAAGAGAATTAATATTATAATAAAACGAAACTAATAATAAAATGATTTTCAATACATTAAAAAAAGTTAGTTTGAATTAGAAAAAAAATGAAAGAATTGAAAACTGTAGAAATATCAACTTTAATCATTTCGTTAATTGCAATTTTTTTATCGATAAGAAGTAATTATATTGCTAAGAAATCATATAAATTATCAAAAAAAGACTTTAAGAATAGACAGTCCAGTTTTAATATTTATTTAAATGACAGTAATACTTTAAAATTAGAGGACAAAAAATTTATTCTAATTCATTTAAGTATTATAAATAAGTCTGATTCAAAAAATAGTTTTAATGCAAAATTACGAATTGATTGCATATTGAAAAATAACGAAAAATCTATTCTCTTTTTTGACCATTTACCCAATAAAAAAGAAAAATTAAAAAATTCTAATTTTTCTTTTTTTGAAAGTAATATAAATCTAAATGAGAAAGAAACCTCCACTAAATGGCTGATTTTTGAAACTCCTTTATCTCTGTATAAAGAAAATGATATTAATATGTACACTGTCATAATTGAGGATCAAAAAAGTAAAACTAAAGAAGTCACTACATTATTGCTTAAAGAAATAACTAATTAATGAAAATAGACCTAAGTAAAGTTGACGCTTACGAAATAATAAAAAGTGGTAAAATGTCTTTTCCGGGAATAGCAGATGGAAAACTTATTCCTTTAATTATTATTGATGATAGTAAATCACAAAAATTAAAGCAACTTATTAAAATCCATCAAGACGCACCTCCAGGAGATATTGAAACGATTTGGGGAATTCCGATTTCAATGTTTGCACCTAAAACCTTACGTCTGAAGTTTAATTTTTCTAAACATATGGACTTATCTTTTTGCTTAATATTTGAAGTTAAAGAAAGATATAGCTTGATTGATGAAATATTTCAAGCACAAGCTATATACCTAAATACTTCAAATAAAAAAGCTGACTCAATTGAATCAGTACAAGGTGGAATTTTGGTAGAGATTCCAGCAACAAACGCTAAGCCAAAATGGGAAAAATTATTGTTTAAAACAGTTAAAGATATTTACAAAAAAGAAAAAATAAGTAAAAAAGAGCTTAATAAAATAACTAAAGAACACATAAATACAATGAGGCAGATGTGGAAGAAAAGCAAATAACTACACCTAATAATGACTAAAAAAAATAACTTAATTCAATAAATAGGATGTATTTAAAACATAAAAATATTAAGTTTAAACATTGGAAAATTGCGTTTTCATAACCATAACTTTTCATGTCCGAAACCGTTAGCTGTCACCCAAGTAACCAACATTAAATAAACATTTGAAATGGATATAGGAAACATTGTAAAAGTTTTACGAGAATGGACATGTCAATTAGATACTGAAATTGGTAATGTATATTTATTTGGCTCACCAATTCATAGAGGAGGAAGCACTTTCAATAGTAAAATAAGTGATATTGACTTATTAATAGAAATTCCAAGTAATATCTCAAAACCGATTGAAATCAGAAATTGGTTAAAAAAAATTAAAGAAAGCAAAAAAAATCTTGAAATTGAATTCCTTATATTATTAAAAAAACAAGATGCAACAAAGCAAATTGTTAGCATTTTACCTATTTCTGAAAATGAATTAATTTTTGATTTACATAAGAGTAAGGTTCAATCTTTTTTTAAATCTAATGAATTTCTAGATATAAAAACTGGAAAAATAACTACGGGAATTCCAAATATTAATTTTGAAACTGTTGAAAATCAAAGAATAATTCAAACAATTGAGTATATTCAAAAATGCAGAAATGAATACTTAAAGAATTCCGTTAGCAATGATTTTAATACACTTGAATATCGAGGAGAAGATGTACTTCCTAAAGAATTAATGAGGAATGCAGCTATGGTTGAATACATAAATAAAACTATAAAGAAACCTGGTGATGATTTAAATGTAAATTTTGGTTTAACCTATATTATATCAAAATTGAAAGATAATATTGATATTGATGAAGAAATCGAATTGGTTTTTAATGAGTTAATGGTAAGAAGTAATGGAAGAGGGGAGAGAAAAAATGGTTTTATCGACTCTGATAGCCATTTATTAATATTAGAAATCCTGTTTGAAAATATTATTAAAGAACTAAAATTATATCAAAATAACATTTCTAAAGTTGAGCAAGTACATACGTTTGTAAATAATAAGATTTCAATTAATGAGTATAAGAAAATTGAAAAACTAAACATTTATAATGAAATTGGAAATGTAGCAATTAATCAAGAAGGAAATCAAATGGCATTTTCTCAAGATAATGAATTGTTTATCTTAAACTTAACATCTTCTTTGCCTAATTATGTTGGCTCTCACGATGAAAATGAATTAGACATTTCTAAAAAAATCGAGCTTAAAGAAAATAATAAGGATGCGAATTTATGTTCAATAACGGGAATAATATATTCTCGAGATGGCAGTCATATATTCTCATCAGATAACAGTGGGTTATTAAAATGTTGGAATACATTATCAAAAAATTTAACTAACTCAATAGAAGCTCATTCAGACAAAATAACTTCTATTGCAGTTTCTACAAATAATTTATTTTTAGCAACTGGTTGTTTAGATGAAACAATCAAAATTTGGGAATTAGAAAAGTTAATAACTGACAAAGAAATTAAACCGAAATATACATTTAATAAAAAATCAAATATAAAAAGAATCCACACGAAAAAGGGGCCTTTTCCTCACGAAATAGAGGAATTTTATTCTATTGCTTTTTCAAATGACAGTAAGTATATTGCGTCAGGCGACCAAAAAGGATTATTAGTCATAAGGGAAATAGAAACGCAAAAGGAAGTATATAGAAATAAAATACATAATTTAGCTATACACTCAATAGATTTTTCACCATCTAATTCAAGTTTATTGGCAACTGCAAGCGATGATACAAGAATTAAAATTGTAAATTTAGAGCTAAATAGTAATGTTACTTTGGGCATTAAACAAGACAAACACCAAATGGGCTTGAATTCAGTTTCATTTTCATATAAGGGTGACTTATTGGTTTCGTCTGCAACTGATAATTGTATAAAGTTGTGGCAAGTGGATAAACTTGAATTATTATTAAGTTATGAAAGAGAGGGTGGTAATTTGATTGACAAAGTAACTTTCTTTCCTAATAAATATGATTTCACAACAAATTCTATTGAAAAAAATATTAGTTTATGGCAAATTAATAAAAGTGGAAATATAGGTAAAACGGAAATATCATTTGACTAAAGATGGGCGAATGGCTAATCGAGTAGACGGCTCCGATAGAAACTGACGGAGTGCACCTCTCACACCACCGTACGTACAGGTCTCGTTTACGGCGGTTCGTTCAATCACCATCTGAATAGCTCTTTGCACTTTTTCAGGCTATCCGTTATTTACTTTAAGAATAGGCTTGACTTTTACTTTCCTATTCGAATTTCTCGGAGACTTGCGTTATGGTCTTTTTCTTATTTGTGAGAACTATTTAGTATCTATTCGCAACTCGTTTTCCCCAATTACAATTATGAAGATTATAGTCACAGAGAATATTTTATTTTTAGAGAAGACGATGTTCTAAGTTATTATTCAGAAGAAGGGATGTTTAAAGAGCTGAAACCTTTCAACTTGAAATAACTACCTACAAAGAACTGAACTAAAAATTTCACATATTATTTTCTCAAGTCTAATGCTTAAACCCAGTAGATAAAAAGATTATCAAACATTAAAAAAAACATTGGTTTAAATTATATTTTTCTATCATTAATTGTATATTTGCCACCGCAAAGACAAGTAAATTTTGTTTTTAAATAGTTCTTTTTGACTTTAGTGTACAATTCGGTGAATCATACTAAATTAAAAGTGTTTAAATACTTGAAATATAGCGGAATACAGAATTAAAATTAGTTCTGCCACCCCGACCAAAAAAGCCTAAAAATTTAAATTGAATTTTTAGGCTTTTTTCATTCTCATTAGATTCCAAAGCCAATAAATTATTCCTGTTTTTATTAAAATCTTGATAACAATCAACG
Source organism: Bacteroidetes bacterium HGW-Bacteroidetes-3 (assembly GCA_002842505.1). Taxonomy (GTDB): domain Bacteria; phylum Bacteroidota; class Bacteroidia; order Flavobacteriales; family Flavobacteriaceae; genus Lutibacter. The sequence continues at coordinate 14,317 of PHDE01000079.1, forward strand.
CCATATAAGTAAAAATGTGGATGCTTATCATTCCAAATTGCCTTGAAATTGATTATTCTCATTGCACTTATATGATAACCACATTAATTTTGATGTGCCAAAATTGCAAACATCATTTTGCTTGCAAAATTATTAATTTTAACATTTTAAAACATGAAAAAAATAATCTTTGGTTTAATTATTCTTGGATTAACCGTCCAAACTTACGGTCAGATAAAAACAGAAGAATTGTCTGAAGTTGTTATATCTGCGACAAATTATAAATACCTTAACAAGGTAGGACTTGAAAACGTATCTATACCAGTTGCTTTATTGGAACAAAAAGTGGCAGGTTTCAATGTAAAAGATGCCGATTTTTATGAAGACGAATATAGCACTTATGAAGTATCATTTTATATTCCTGATGCATATATTCTTGCTTCTTATGATGGAGAAGGCAATATTTTAAGAACCATTGAAAGATTTAAAGATGTAGCGCTGCCTAGAGAAGTTATTGAATCTGTGGCAAGAACCTATCCTGGCTGGACTTTTGCGAAAGATGCTTATTTAGTTAATTACCATGACATTGGCGATACTGGCAAAATTACCAAACAATACAAAATTGTATTGAAAAAGGGCGATGATAGAATAAGGGTAAAATGTGATGCAGAAGGAAATTTTATTTAAACGCTGATTAACTAATTAAATCAGATAAAAAAGGAGCCAGTGGCTCCTTTTTTATGGCAACTTATGATGACAGTTTTTGCTTTAAACCGTTTTATATTCTTTTTTTTGGTAATCTTAATTCTCCAAACCACCATTTGGTTTCATAAGATTTGTTTTTAAGTCCAAATTTTTTAACCGCATGAACTTTTAAGTGTTCAATCAATTCCTCAACAGAATCTGTCATAAAAAGCAGTTTCATATCTTCTTTATCAATACTTTCATTTTTCGCCATCAGTTTAATATGATGATACAATTCTTTGTGATATTCCTTACCAAAAATCACAATGGGAAAATTCTTAATCATTTTTGTGTGGATTAAGGTAAGCGCTTCAAACAATTCATCTAAAGTGCCAATTCCGCCGGGCATTACAATAAATCCAAAGGAATATTTCATCAGCAAAAATTTACGCACAAAAAAATACGGAATATTGATCCATTTGTGTAAATAGGCATTGGGTTTTTGCTCTTTTGGAAGCACAATATTGCAACCAACAGAATAACCGCCGGCCTCATACGCGCCTTTGTTGGCGGCTTCCATAATGCCGCTGCCGCCGCCTGTCATTACCGTAAAACCTAACTTAGCCAACGCTGCTCCCACTTCTTCCGCCTTTTTATAATATAAGTTATTTGTATCAAACCTTGCTGAACCAAATACCGTTACGCAAGGTCCGATAAAATGTAATTTTCTGAATGCTTTTATAAAATGGTATTGAACTTTAAATGTGAACCATAATTCTTTAAGCCTATCACGTGGACCTTGAAGAAAGGAACGTTCATCAATTAAATAATTATTATGGGGTTTCTTTCTGAATTTCATCTGTTTAAATTTATTTTTTATTGGTACAAATGCAGTTCGCCATTAATCATTTCTGTGTGTATCAAAATTTGTTATGGCTCGTTTCATCTGTTTAAATTTATTTTTTATTGGTACAGATGCAGTTCGCCATTAATCATTTCTGTGTGTATCAAAATTTGTTATGGCTCGTTTCATCTGTTT
>PHDE01000080.1 GCA_002842505.1 Bacteroidetes bacterium HGW-Bacteroidetes-3
AATATTAAAATGGTTAAAATCAGGATTTCCAAGGATTTTAATAATAAAAATAGCTTGTGTTTGAACAAAAACCAAACCTAACAGGTTTTAAAAACCTGTTAGGTTTAATTGCCCAAAAGCAATTTTAAAAATTTAACAACACAAATGCCTATAACATTTTAATCAGTTTTTCTTTTTCAAGCTGCTTTATGATGCTGGTGACATAATCGTTTACCGTTGCATTTATTGTTTGTGGATCAACCAAATTTATGGCACCCACCCAAACTAGCGATTTTGTATCATCCTCATTGATGTTGTAAATAACCGTGTCAACATTGTAAACTTTATAGGAATCGTAATATTGCGGTGTGTAATAAATGTCCTGATACCAGTAATAATATCTTCCAAATCTTGACCAGCGATAGCCAATTGTCGGATAATATTCCGTGCGGTAATTGACGCGTTCATCAATTCCTTTAACCGATGTAATCACCACGGTATCAAACCCTTCATTAGCTATTTTCTTTATCATCGTATCAATTTCCTCCTCGCTTTTTTTAGCGTTTGTAAAACCATTGTCTAAAATATCCAAACTTTCAACGGCATAAATATTACGAAGTATAAAGGCATTTTTCAATTTCTCCTCAAATATTTTGCGGGCAATCAGGTTGTCCGTCATTCCAATCACCAACATTTTTTTCGGTTCAAAAGAGGTGATTTCCTTATTCTTCCAACTGTCCACAAACCGGGTTGAAGTGCAGGCAGATAACAGTAACATTCCTATTAATAAAACAACTTTTTTCATAATATTGAGTTTTAACTCAAAATTATAAATCCTTATTATTTTGTGCATTGAGGAAAATCAGCTCAATAATTGATTATTATCAGTTTTGTATGGGTTTGAAAGTTGAAATTCGGATTCCGATAGATAACGTGACGAAAGTTTGAAAATTGGGCTAAGTTCTAGTTACAACAGCATTTGCGTTAAGGATTGCAGTGAAAATACTTTTTTGAAGCGCTGTTCGCTTAAAAAAAGATTGTAACGAAAAGCCTGACCCTTGTGGTAACGCCCAAAATGACTAAATATAAATTGCTGTGCTAATTAGAATTAATTATGCCGTTAAAAGTTTACACGCCAAACTTATAATATTAAACAAATTGTCACCCCGAACTGGTCGAAGGGAAACAGTTACACAGTTAAACAAATAAACAATTAAACAACTAAACAGTTAAACAACTAAACGATTAAACAATTTTGAGGAATATCATTTTAATTGCCACAAAACATTTCTAATTTAGGATAAAATTCAATATTATGTCAGTAGCCATAAAACATCCGTTACCAAGAACTATTTTTGAAAATTTGGCCAATGCGCACGGACTTCATTGCGTTTCCATTTATTTGCCGATGCACAAAGACGGCAAAGAGCAAAACGCGCGCATTGCACAGGCAACTTTAAAACAATGTTTAAAAAAAGTGCATAAAGATTTGGAGCACCATGAAATGGATTCCCAAGAAATTAAAAAATACTTAAAACCCATTGAAGCATTGCTTTCCGACATTGAGTTATGGAGAAATCCGTCGGATGGGCTTGCTATATTTTTGGATAAAAAAGGGCTAAATTATTATGTGCTTCCTATTTCATTTGAAATAAAAACATACGTAAGCGACCATTTTTACCTGATGCCTTTGCTCCCTTTATACCATGAAGATGAAGAATATTATTTATTGGAATTGAGCCAGGATTACGTAAAACTTTATGAAGCCAATAAATATGGCTATCAGGATATTTATATTGAAGATTTTGCGCCGGCCCAATTGGAAGAAGCCGTTGGGTTTGATTTCAGGCAAAATATGCTTCAATTCAGAGGCGGGCAAAGTTTTCAAGGAACCGAGACCTATCAAGGAAAAGGTGAAGGAAAAGATGATGTTAAAAAAGAGCTTTTCACTTTTTTTAGGGCCATAGACAATGGTATCAACAAAATTATTTCCGATAAAAAAGCGCCTCTCATTATTGCTTGTGCCGACCCGTTGTTTGGGTTTTACAAAGAAGCCAATACCTACCCAACACTGCTGGAAAATTATATTGCAGGCGATTCTGAATTTAAAAACAAAACTAAACTGCATCAAGAATCTTGGAAGATTGTCCACCCTTATTTTGAAAAAATAAAAGAAACTAAATTATTGCAGTACAAAGAATTGGTTCACACACCCAAAACATCTTATCAAATTTCAGAAATCGTTCCGGCTGCGATGAACGGAAAAATAGACACGCTTTTTGTAGAAAATGGCGCAGATGAATTTGGTATTTTCGACCAAGAAACCAATCGTTTAATGTTGCGTAAGAAAACAGATTTAAATAACGCTTCAATAAGTGATTTAAGTGCTGTAAACACATTTTTGCAAGGCGGAAAAGTGTTCTTTTTAGCACCGGAAGAAATGCCGGATCCCGGGCAAACAATGAATGCTTTGCTAAGGTATTGACCAGACAAAGGAATATAGAAAAAAGACTTATGTTTCAGATTACAGTCTATTTAATAATCGATTTCTAAATGCCTGATTGGCAACGGTCTCAATTTTAAATTCTCAATACCTGCAGCCGACCGGCAGGCTAAATGCTATTCAAAACGTTTAAATCTCATCTAAAAATAAGCAATGTATTGAGGAATATCATTTTAATAAAAAAAGATAACAGCTAATTTGAACAAGAATTAATAATCATAAAATCCAACATTATGTCAGTACTAAAAGTAATTGAACTTATGGGGAATTCCACCATTAGTTTTGAGGATGCCGTTCAAAATGTAGTAAATGAAGCTTCAAAAACGGTGAAAAACATCAAGTCTGTATATATTGAACATTTTCATGTGACAATAAACGGCAACAGAATATCTCAATTTCGGGTAGACACAAAAGTTACTTTCGGAATTTTAGATGAATAGCTATTTTGGGTTAATTAGTAAGATGGGGTATTTTTAAAAGTAGTTCCCAAACAAATAAGCTTACGTTTTTACCTTTTTTAAATACCTCATTTTATTGTTGTGCAATTTCAATTTTATCATTGCATAAAAAACCGAAACCCAATAACACTTAAAACTAAAAAAATGAATAAAATAAATATATTTAACGAAAATGTGAAAGCCTATGAGGCTTGGTATGAAAAATATCCAGAAGTTTACCGGTCGGAGGTTGCCGCCCTAAAAGAACAATTTTTAAAACTGCCGGAAAACATAAAAGGCATTGAAGTTGGACTTGGAACTGGAAGGTTTGCGCAAGAATTAGGCATTAAGGAAGGTGTTGAGCCAGCTAATGAAATGGCTGCGATCGCCTTAAAAAGAGGCATTGAAGTGGTAAACGGCACCGCAGAAAATCTTCCCATAAGAGATATGTATTTCGATTTTGTGCTTTTTGTCACCATTTGTCATTTAAACAATGTAAAACGCGCATTTAAAGAAGCTCACCGTATTTTAAAACCCAAAGGCAGCATTATTATTGGTTTTATTGATAAAGACCAAAAAATTGGAAAAGCTTATGAAGAAAACAGAATGCGAAGCACTTTTTTTAGGTATGCAAATTTTTATTCGGCAGTGCAAGTCACCAAATTATTGAAAGAAGCCGGATTTAAAGACTTTGAATACAACCAAACATTGTTTGGGGAATTGGATGAAATTAAAGAAGTGCAGCTCCCAAAACAAGGTTTCGGACAAGGTTCTTTTGTGGTGGTAAAGGCCGTGAAAAAATAGAAATTAGGAACCAATTTAATCTTCTAAATCCCTCATTATAATCCATAACCCATTATAACTCATAACTCATAACCCACGATTTAAATCGTGGGCTTTAAATCCCTCATTTAATCCATAACCACGATTTAAATCGTGGGCTTTAAATCCCTCATTATAATCCATAACCCATTATAACTCATAACTCATAACCCACGATTTAAATCGTGGGCTTTTCCCACCCTGTCAATCCGGCAGAAATCACAAATTTCATGACATCGCTTGAGCTTATGTTTATTGGTCTGATGTTGGCTCTTGGCACAATAAACAACTCGCCCGAAAAATTATAGGAATGCGGAAAATACACCGCCACTTTATCCTCTTCATCCAAAAGTGATAAATTTTCTTCGGTAATAAAACCAATTTTTTCAAGGTCGGAACTCAAATTCACTTTTACCAAAACCGGTTGGTTGAATTTTTTTTCTTTGCCCACAAATGCCGAAAACAAATCGTTAAAGGCCGAATAAACAAATTTTACCAAAGGAATTCTGTTAATCACATTTTTAAACACCAACTTTAAAGGCTGTGCAATAAAGGTTCTTCCTATAAAACCTATAAAAATTAAGAAAATTAATAGCGTTAATACGCCCAAACCGGGAATTTTAATGCCAAAAAATTCAAACAATAAATCTTGCGACAAATTATCCATAAACATAAAAACCGCGTAAATAATATAGGCTGTGATGCTCAATGGCGCTATATAAAGTAACCCTTCCAATAAATAATTGATAAGTCTTTTCATAATCATACAATAATAATTTAATTGGTGTTTCATGTCATACTATTTGGTGAAATTGCGATATATTGATTATTCTCCCTTTTAACTATTTGGAAACAAAATCATACAATTTCACACGCATTAACATACTTCAAAGATAAGTCGAAAATTCAAATATTGCCTTTGAATTGCATAAATATCGTTTCCTGAATTTTAAATTGGCTTAATTTTCCATAATGTATTGATCCGACGGTTTTTTTATACGCAGACCCCCCCCTTTCATATTTCGTTAAATTTTTTAAATGACTGTTTTTTAATTATTTATCCATAATTGAGTAAATTATGCGTACATTTAATATTTCCTATTTAAAGCTAAATTAATTTTCTGGTTACCAGCTATTTAGAAAATAATTAAAGCTGTTAGGATCCTAAAAAAAAATTACTGTATGCTCCCAAAAATAAACACGCGCACAAAAGCAGCTTATATTGCGGCAATTATTACCGCCCTTGCAGGTATTATTGTGCTTGTTGGCTGGCAATTGGGTAATTATCAACTCAAAACTTTTGGATTTGGCGGGGTTACCATGAAAGTGAACACTGCGCTTTCTTTTCTTTTTGCTGGTTTGTCGCTCGTTTTTTTGCAACAAAAAGATCAAAAAATAAAGCTGTATTTGGCGCGAATATTTTCTTTTGGCGCATTATTGCTGGGTACTTTGGTTTTGTCGCAATACCTTTTCAATATCAATTTAGGCATTGATGAGTTGCTGTTTAGCGAAGTAGAAAACGCCGTTAAAACTGTTAACCTGGGGCGAATGGCGCCTAACACCTCACTAAATTTCATTTTGGTTGGTTTGTCATTATTATTGATTTCTTTCAGCAAAACAAAAAACAGCTTGTTCGCGGTATTTTTAATTACATTGGTGCTCTGCATCAGCATTTTTGGGATTATAGGCTATGTTTTTGGGCTTACGGAATTAACAGGCCTGGCGGTTTACACCAAAATGGCATTAAACACTTCCTTAGTCTTTATCGTCATTTCCATAGGAATGCTGTTCACCATGTATAATGATTCCAAAATAATTGTTAGCATGGAAAGAAAATTATTTGCCGGCATTACCGTCGCTTCTGTAGTTGTTCTTTTTGTCTCCACCAATTCAATAACAAGCATTAAATCATTGGTTTCGGTATCCAATAAAGTACAGCATACAGAAGTGGTAAAAGCGGAACTCAACAAAATAAACGCCAACATATATGAAATGGTGGCTAATTTACGCGGACTTTTAATTTCAAACAACGAAGAATTTATAGCTGATTGGAATGAATCCAAAGCAACTGTTTTAATCTCGGCAAAGAATTTAGAAGCATTGACAAAGGACAATCCAACACAGCAAAAAAACTTGAATACGCTCAATCAATTGCTGAAAGAAAGGATTGATTATTCAGAATTGTTGATTCAAACCAAAAAAACAGAAGGGCCAGAAACCACAAATGCCATTTTTTCAACACTAAAAGGCAAGCAAATATCAAATAAAATAAATGATGTTATTTTAAAAATGATTGAAGAAGAAAACCGGCTGTTGACGCTGCGCAATGAAAGTGAAGCCAACAATGCAGACCAATCATTGACTATCATAGTGTTAAGTCTTTTTGTTCAATTAATATTGTTGGGATTAATCTTTCTTTTTGTCACAAAAGACCTCTCCGGAAGAAAAAAAGCGCAACAAGAATTGTTAAACTTAAATGAAAATTTGGAAGAAATAGTTGAAGAGCGTACTACTGAGTTAAAATATTCTCATGAAAAAATAATTATTGAACGTGATAAAGCCAGCCAATATTTAGATATTGCCGGTGTAATGTTAGTACTGCTTGACAGCACTGGAAAAGTTGCCAAAGTAAATAAAAAAGGTTGTGAAGTTCTTGGTTATACAGAAAATGAAATTGTTGGCAAAGATTGGTTTTCAACAGTAATTCCTGAAAATATAAAAGATGATGTACGCGGCGCTTTTAAAGCAATGATGAATGGTGAAATTGAAGTGCTTGAATTTTATGAAAATCCCATTATCCATAAAAATGGAGAAGAACGATTGATTGAATGGCACAATGTTTTAATTTTTGATAAAGATGGAAACATTACCGGAACTTTAAGTTCAGGAGAAGATATTACCGAACGTAAAATTGCCGAACGAGAATTGCAAAAAGCCAATCGAGTATATGCGGTGCTTAGCAACATAAACCAAACCATTGTGCGATTAACCGATAAACAAACACTTTTTGAGGAAGTTTGCCGCATTGCCGTTGATGAAGGTAAATTTCAAATGGCTTTTATTGGAATGGTAGATGAGCGAATAAATAAATTTTTGCCTGTTGCCACCGCCGGTAATGCAGCTGAATATGTTAAAACAATAGATATTGATTTAAACGATGCCGTTTTGGGCGCTGGACCTATTGGTAAATGTATTAAAACCGGCGTTCATAAGTTAGCAAATGATATCGCTAACAATCCCGAGATGAATCCTTGGCGAGAAAATGCACTGCAGCTAGGCAATAAATCATCTGCAGCTTTTCCAATCAAATTATTTGGAAAAACAATTGGCGCTTTTTTAATCTATTCCAACGAATTGAATTTCTTTGATGAGAATGAAGTAAAATTATTGGATGAATTAGCGATGGACATTTCTTTTGCCCTTGAATTTATTGAGAACGAAGATAAAAGGAAACAAATTGAAGAAGAAATCCACGCGAGTGAGGAACGCTTAAGTATATTCATTGAAAATATTAACGTTGGTGTTGTGGTTCACGATTTGCAATCAAAAATTACTTTTGCCAATTCAATCGCCGAAGAATTTTTAGGACTGCTAAATGAAGACCTAATAGGAAGAAATGCAGACGACCCGATTTGGTTTTTTATTGACGAAAATGGAAAACGTTTACTTACTTCCGAATACCCGGCAAATAAAGTGCTCTCTTCAAAAGAACCAATTAGAGATTTAATTATAGGACTTACCACTGTTTCCCGAGATAAAACAACTTGGATACTGGTAAATGGCGTTCCACAGTTCAATACTAAAAATGAATTAATTGAAGTGATTATGTCTTTTGTGGATATTACCGAACGCAAACTTGCCGAAGAAGAAATCCACAACATAAATGCAACGCTTGAAAACAAAGTTGAAGAAAGAACCAAACAACTTGAAGAAACAAATATCGAACTTCAAAATGCCAAAACAGAAGCTGAACGTGCCAATGTAGCAAAAAGCGAATTTCTGTCGCGTATGAGCCACGAACTTCGCACGCCTTTAAATTCAATTTTAGGTTTTACCCAATTGATGAGCATGGGCGAACTGAATCCTACCCACAAAAAAGGCGTGGACCATATTATGAAAAGCGGCAAACACTTGCTCAATTTAATTAATGAAGTACTTGATTTATCGCGCATAGAAGCCGGAGAACTTTCCATTTCCATAGAACCCGTTGAAATAATAGGCGTTATTTCAGAAACTTTGGATATTATCAATCCGCTTGCCGAAGAAAATAATATCAAACTCGAATTGGTGAATGTTGATACACAGCAACTTTTTGCAAAAGCCGACCATCAAAAGTTAAAACAAGTGTTGCTTAACCTCATTAACAACGCCGTAAAATACAACAGCAAAGGCGGTTTGGTAACCATAAAAGCAGTAACTACCCAAAACGAAAAAGTAAGAATTAGCATAACCGACACCGGAAAGGGAATTGCCGCAGAAGAATTGCAGAAACTTTTTATGCCGTTTCAACGAATTGGGAAAGAAATTTCAGCCGTGGAAGGAACGGGACTTGGGTTGGCAGTTTCAAAAAAATTGATAGAAGCCATGAACGGAACCATTAGCGTAAAAAGTGATATTGACAAAGGAAGCACTTTTTGGATTGAACTTCCGCAATGCGAAGGGCAGTTGAAAGGCTCCGAACTGGATGTTATTTTTGAAGCAATGGGCAACCATAATGCCAATAATGCAGGCACAGTTTTATACATTGAAGACAACATTTCTAACCAGCAACTGGTAAAACAAATTATAGACACGCAACGCCCGGCAATTAATTTAATCACCAATCTATACGGTAAAGATACCGTGAAACTGGCTTTAGACTACAAGCCAAATGTCATTTTGCTCGATCTTGATTTGCCCGATATTCATGGCAGTGAAGTGTTGGAGCTGTTGCAAAAAGATTCCCAAACAAAAGAAATTCCGGTAATTATTTTAAGTGCCGACGCCATGGACAAACAAATAGAAAAGTTGCTGAATTTGGGGGCTAAAACCTATTTAACAAAACCGCTTGATGTGCTGGAGTTTTTAAAGGAAGTTGATAAATGGATGTGAAAAAACAATTGATAATTAAAAGAAAAAAGTCCTTCCCTTGTGGAAGGATTTAGGATGGGACTTGAAACCTATTGCCTAAAACATAAAAAATGACAAAATCCTATTTCGATAAATTCAAACAAGCCAACTTACTTTTGATTTATTCAATTGTGATTTCTGCATCGTTGACAATTGCACTAGGAATTCACATGAATAATGTGTTGGATAAAGCACTCGAAAATTCCGTTCATACACAAATAGCCAACAGCAACTCAGCCAATATCCGCTTTTACGATGAAGTGCTTACAAATAGCACTTTACTGGCGGCAACTACCGGCGATTTGAAATGGGAAAAACAATACCGGCTTTTCGAGCCAAAATTGGACCAAGCCATTAAAAAAGTGATGGAATTAGATAGTGAAGGAATATTTAGGCAAAAATTAGAACTTATCAATCAAACCAATATACAATTGGTGGCAATGGAAAACCAGATTTTTGAATTGGCCAGAAATAATAAACAACCCGAAGCCATCGCATTGATTAATAGCCAAGCTTACAATGAACAAAAGGGCTTCTATGCCGCAGGACTTTCAGAATTTGTAAAATTACATGAACTGGAAACAGATCAACAACAAATTAAATTACAACAAGAAGTAAATCTCAGTAAATGGTATTTTGGTTTTCTACTTATAGTGATTGCCTTAATTTGGTTGCCTGTTGAACGCTTTTTACGCAAAAACCAAAAAAAAATAAATCAAAAAAATATAGCGCTGGAGTATGAAATAATTAATAGAATTGCCACAGAAAAATCTTTGCAAGAATCGGGAAAACAACTAAAATTGGCAAACCGCCAATTAACTCTTTTATTGGAAAGCACCCCGGCAATGATTTACACTTGCCAGGCATTCGGAAATTTTGACCCAACCTCCATAAGCGAAAACATTAAAGAGAGGCTTGGTTACGACCCTAAAACGTTTATGGAGATTCCCGGATTTTGGGAAATGAATATCCATCCTGATGATAAAGAGCGTGTTTTTTCTGGAATTAATGCCCTATTTGAAAATGGAGAACACCATCACCAATACCGATTTAAACACAAAAATGGCGCTTGGTGCTGGATGTCTGATTCCTTAAAATTGGTGAATGATGAAAACGGAAATCCAAAAGAAATTATTGGTTATTGGCAAGACATTACAGAGCAAAAGAAGCGGGAAGCCAAAATTATCAGGATGAACGAAACACTCGAACAAAAAGTGGAAGAACGAACAAAACAATTAGTGTTTATAAATGATAATTTAACCGACGAAATTGAAGAAAGCAAACAGGCAGCAGAAGCGCTTGCAAAGGCAAAAGTTGAATTGGATTTAGCCATAGCTTCCAAAAGTGAATTCTTATCGCGCGTGAGCCACGAACTTCGCACCCCGCTAAACAGTATTTTAGGTTTTGCACAACTGTTAGAAATGGGCGAACTCACTCCAATCAACAAAAAAGGCGTCAACCACATTCTGAAAAGTGGAAAACACTTACTTAGTTTGGTAAATGAAGTGTTGGAACTTTCAAAAACTGATACCGGCAAATTTTCCATTTCTATGGAACCCATTTATTTGAACGGTATTATGAAGGAAACCGTTGAAATAAGCCAAGCATTTGCCGATGAAAATCATATAAAACTCGAATTGGAAAATGTAGATGAGAAAGATCTTTTTGTAAAAGCAGATTATCAAAAGTTAACACAAGTGCTGTTAAACATCCTGAACAATGCTATAAAATATAATAAAGAAGGTGGTTTGGTAACGGTAAAAACAGAAAGCACTGAAAATAACAACATAAGAATTAGCATTACAGATACAGGGATAGGAATTCCTGCGGAAGAAATGCACAAGCTCTTTATCCCTTTTCAACGCATTGGAAAAGAGATTTCAGTATTGGAAGGAACCGGACTTGGATTGTCTGTCGCAAAAAAATTGACGGAAGCTATGAACGGAACTATTGGCGTTGAAAGTACCGTGGGAAAAGGAAGCGCTTTTTGGATTGAACTTCCGCAAATTGAAAGTCAGTTAGAACGACACGAAAGAGAAGCTATTTTTGAAACAACAACTCCTGCCAATTTAACTAAAGTTGGAACGCTTTTATACATAGAAGACAATATTTCAAACCTGCAATTAGTCAAACAAATTATAGAAACACAACGACCAACAATTAAATTAATCACCAGTTTGTATGGTAAAGATACCGTGAAATTAGCATTGGATTATAAGCCTGATGTAATTCTCCTCGATTTAGATTTATCTGATATCCACGGAAGCAACGTGTTGCAGTTGTTGCAAAAAGAACCAAAAACAAAAGCGATTCCGGTAATTATTTTAAGCGCTGATGGCGTGGACAAACAAATAAAAAAAATACTGAAATTAGGCGCTAAAGCCTATTTAACCAAACCGCTGGAAGTGCTGGAATTTTTGAGGGAAATTGATAAAATAATGAGCAATTGATAATTGATAATTGATAATTGATAATGTTAATAAAAAGTGCATAAAACCCGGCTTTCTACTTTTGACTTGAAACTTGAAACTTGAAACTTTTGACTTTAAACAATAATACCTTAAAAAAATGCTAAATTCAAACTTAAAAAATGCAAAAATTCTGATAGTTGATGACCAACAACAGAATATTGACGTGCTTACTGGTTTGCTTGAAATAACCGGATACACCAATTACACCATTACCTCCGACTCACGAAAAGTGATAGATTTATTCAATACGTTTAAACCCCATTTAATTCTGCTTGATTTAATGATGCCTCATCTCAACGGATTTCAGGTAATGAAACAGTTGAAACCACTTATTTCAATCGGCACATTTTTGCCGATATTGGTACTTACTGCTGACATTAAAACAGAAACAAAACAACAGGCCCTTGCCAATGGCGCCACCGATTTTTTAACCAAACCTTTTGATTTAATTGAAGTAGAACTTCGAATTAGAAATTTACTTAAAACCTATTATTTGCATCAATGTTTAGAAAATCAGAACCTGGTTTTAGAAGAAAAAGTAAAAGAAAGAACTGCCGTTTTAGAGCAAACCAATATTGAATTGATTGCCGCCAAAGATAAAGCCGAAGAAAGCAATCGGTTAAAATCGGCGTTCCTTTTGAATATGTCCCATGAGATTAGAACTCCTATGAATGGTATTCTTGGTTTTTCAGATCTATTGAAAGACCCAGACATCAAACTTGATAAAAGACAAAAGTTTATTGGGGTTATAGAAAAAAGCGCCAAACGCCTATTAAATACCATTAATGACATTATGGATATTTCAAAAATAGAAGCAGGGCTTATGGAAACTTCAATTTCAAATGTAAATATAAATAGCCAATTGGAAGAACTTTATGATTTTTTTAAGCCAGAGGCTGAGAAAAAAGGGATTCAACTGACAGTAAACAATACATTAGCAAAAGAACAATCTTGCATTAAATCAGATGAGATTAAAGTAAATTCCATACTTACCAACCTCATAAAAAATGCCATTAAATTTACCAATGAAGGAGTTATTGAAATTAATTGTCACCATCAAGATAATCATCTCAAATTTTTTATAAAAGACACAGGGATAGGGATTCCTAAAGACAGACAACCTTTTGTTTTTGATCGCTTTGTGCAGGCAGATATTGAGGACAAAGCCGTTAAAGAAGGTTCGGGCTTAGGACTGACTATTTCAAAAGCATATACAGAAATGCTTGGCGGTAAACTATGGCTGGAATCTAAAGAAGGAGAAGGCTCCATCTTTTATTTTATCATTCCTCTTCAAATAGAAGAAAAAGAGAAAAACCCAATAAAAGCAACAGATTATTTAAATAAAATTAAAAACTGAAAATTTTAAATGCTGATAATGAAACCTCTTGCCGATTATTATGCCATGCCTTTTTTTGGCGTTACTTTCTGTTAGTTTAATCAATTGTTAAACTTCATTTTACCAAATCAATTTAGTCACTAATTTTTACCATTGGTTTAGGTTGCTCAATTTATTCACTAACTTCGCATTTTGAAATAAATAACGGTGGAAAAAACAAACGAAAACTCGGTTAATTTAAACAAATACATCAGCAGTACCGGAATTTGTTCCCGCAGGGAAGCCGAAAAATTTATTACGGAAGGCTGTGTGACCATTAATGGTGAAATCGCCCAATTGGGAAATCGGGTTTTTGAAGGCGATGTGGTGAAAATTAACGGAAAATCCTTAAACACAAAACCCAAAACTTTATACATTGCTTTTAACAAACCTGTGGGCATAGTTTGCACGACAGATTTAAAAGAGCGCAAAAACATTGTCGATTTCATCAACCATCCGCAGCGACTTTTTCCCATTGGCAGGTTAGACAAACCTTCACAAGGATTGATTTTTTTAACCAACGACGGCGATATTGTAAATAAAATTTTAAGAGCCGGAAATAACCATGAAAAAGAATATATTGTTTCTGTTCGCCAACCAATTACTTCAGCATTTATTCAGAAAATGGGTGGCGGACTTCCAATTTTAGACACTGTCACAAAAAAATGTGAGGTGACCAAATTAAATGATTACACCTTTAAAATTGTGTTAACGCAAGGCTTAAACCGTCAAATTCGCAGAATGTGCGATTATTTAAATTATGAAGTGACCAGCCTAAAACGCACCCGAATTATGAATATTAATTTAGAAGGCATAAAAGTGGGCGAATGGCGGGAATTAACGGAAAAAGAAATGGCTGAAATCAACAAAATGATTTCAGATTCTTCCAAAACAGAAGAAGCTTCAATGGATGTGCATAAAAAGAAATAGAAATATCCTATCCCCAACCTCCCGTTCTAAAAACGGGACAGGCTTTTCCCAAGGAAAGGGAGTTTGTTTATGGTTGATAACATATTTACAATTAAAACTTCCGTCTTCGGTCTTCGGACTTCCGTCTTCCTTCTTCGGACTCAATTAAAATTCCTTAAACACCCAAACTTTCCAACTTTTAACTTTCAACTTTAATTCTTATAACTATCTTTGCCGACTATGCAATTTGAATTAAAAATAACAGACCCACAAAGCAAGGCTAGAGCTGGTGTAATTACCACTGATCACGGAGAAATTGAAACACCAATTTTTATGCCCGTTGGAACCGTAGGTTCGGTAAAAGGCGTTCACCAAAGCGAATTAAAAGACGAAATAAATCCGGATATTATTTTAGGAAATACCTACCATTTATACCTTCGTCCGCAAACTACCATTTTAGAGCAAGCCGGCGGTTTGCATAAATTTATGAATTGGGATCGGAATATTTTAACGGATAGCGGTGGTTATCAGGTTTATTCCCTTTCGGAAAGTCGAAAAATTAAGGAAGAAGGCGTGAAATTTAAAAGCCACATTGATGGTTCTTACCACACTTTTACGCCTGAAAATGTCATGGAAATTCAGCGCACCATTGGTGCCGATATTATCATGGCGTTTGATGAATGCACCCCTTATCCTTGCGATTACGGTTATGCAAAACGGTCTATGCACATGACGCATCGCTGGTTAAATCGCTGCATCACTCATTTAGAAAAAACACCTTTCAAGTACGGTTACAGTCAGGCTTTTTTCCCAATTGTGCAAGGAAGCACCTATAAAGATTTAAGAAAACAATCGGCTGAATTCATCGCTTCCGTTGGTGCAGAAGGAAATGCCATTGGCGGACTTTCAGTTGGAGAACCTGCAGAAGAAATGTATGAAATGACTGAAATTGTAACCGCAATTTTACCCGAAGACAAACCCCGTTATTTAATGGGCGTTGGAACGCCGGCCAATATATTGGAAAATATTGCCTTGGGAATTGATATGTTTGACTGTGTTATGCCAACCAGAAATGCACGAAACGGCATGTTATTTACGGCCAACGGAACCATCAACATCAAAAATAAAAAATGGGAAAATGATTTTTCTCCCATTGATGAAATGGACATCACTTTTGTGGACAAAATGTACTCAAAAGCGTATTTGCGACATTTATTTATTTCAAAGGAATTGCTTGGAAAACAAATAGCTTCCATTCATAATTTAGGATTTTATTTATGGTTGGTTCGTGAAGCAAGAAAGCATATATTAGCGGGAGATTTTACGCCTTGGAAAGACAGGATGGTAAAACAAATGGAAAATAGGATGTAGACGGAAGTCGGAAGACCGAAGACCGAAGTCGGAAGACGGAAGACGGAAGACGGAAGACGGAAGACCGGAGACGGAAGTCCGAAGACCGAAGTCGGAAGACCGAAGCTAAAAGTCAGGTCACTGAGCGGAGCCGAAGTGAAACAATTCAACGATTAAACAATTAACTTGAGAATACTCGACAAATACATATTAAAAAAATATTTAAGCTCGTTTCTGTTGGTGTTAACTTTGTTAATTCCTATCGCCATCGCTATTGATGTGTCTGAAAAAGTGGATAAATTTTTACGCCATGCCGATTTGTCGTTAAGTACCATCCTTAAAGACTATTACCTAAATTTTATCATCATTTATGGCAATACCTTTATGCCTTTGGCCCTATTTATCGCCGTCATATTTTTTACTTCAAAACTTGCCGGAAATACCGAAGTTATAGCAATCCATTCCGCCAAAATATCTTATACGCGTTTTTTGAGGCCTTATTTTATTGGTGCCACAATTGTCACTGTAATTGCTTTGGCAATGAACCATTTTGTAGTGCCAAACAGCAATAAAACATTTGAGGAAT
>PHDE01000250.1 GCA_002842505.1 Bacteroidetes bacterium HGW-Bacteroidetes-3
CCTCCTGCAAAACGACTTCGGTGGGTCGGTTCCACCATCTCAATTAAAGCATGCAATACTATTTATTGCCGAAATACTGCTTCTTGGCACACGTATGGTGTCGTGCGGGATTGCGAAGATACTTTCTTATCAGGTTACACCAACTTTATTATCGAGTTACGAACCTTCGAAAATCGCCGAGACCCTTATGCACTCTACCATTTATTGTAAAACGTTTTATTTACTATGTTATTTTTTAGGTAATTCTTCGGCCGGATTATAAATTGCTCCAAGTCTCTTGGCATTTTCAGATACTGACAATTCAAACCCAATTGATCTCCTCAAACTATCCACTTTGTCAGGTTCCATTATTGGCCAAATTACTAATGACTTATCAGTCCGCAAACTTGTCGTTGCCTGTGTACCATATATCTGTTTGAATCCTTTCCACATTAGTAACCGATCTTGCATAAAAGCAGCTTGTCCTCTATCTGCTTCGCCAATCTTTGATAAGCTATCTAATTGAGGGAAGTATTTATTCATTAATTCGATATTCGAGTGTTGAATCACATAAAATAGGGCACTACCCGCTTTTACTCCGATTTCACTCTGTGGAATCCAACCATACGTATCAAGTATTGGTATCAATACGCTCAAGTTATCCCTGTCAATCGAGATCATTTGAGTGACGTACTTTGAATTCTCATTAGGATTAGTCTCCATTGAATCATAAATTAATTTCCTAATGTTTTGATCCTTGTCATACATGACCTCTAAGATAATCCTCAAGGAATCATATCTAATAGAATCGTAGCCATTTTGAAGCAAATTATCCTGTCCTGATATCTTAATTGTATAAATCAGACATAGAAGAAAAAAGCATCCTTTGTGTAAAATATTCATTATAATTATTTCAATTGCGAAAAGTTGCCAAAAATGTTTTACAACGTTTCGCATTAAACGACGTTGCCTTTTCTATTTCTTTTTGTTGGTTTAATTTTCAGCTAAATTTAGTTTGAAATTCCGGCTTTTACAAACCTCGAAGGCAATGGCGTTTGAACGTGTGTTGGGCGGTGTAGTTTAGATTTTTAAATTGTCAGGATTTTTTCTATTATCATAAACAGTCACCAAGGTTATTATATCTCCGTCAATTCGATAATAAATCGATGTCAACTTTGCAACAATAGTTCGCCTAATTGTTTTTGATTTTGGTGTAAAGGAATATGTTTCAGGATTTTTTTTAATAATCTCAATCTGTCTGTCAAACTTTTTTGCAAATTTACGAATGTCTTTTTCTGAGAATTTTCTTTCTAAGTACTCGATTATTTCATTTAGTCCTTTTAAAGCTTCGTCAGACCAAACTAATTTATAGGTACTTCTCATAAGTTTTTTTCGCAGTTTCGTGAGAATGAACTTTGCCTTCGGAAATATCCTTTAATCCCTTTTCAATTGATTCCTTTTCACCAGTTGAGATTTCATCCCACCAGTCAACTGTTTTTGAGTAGTCATCATGAATACGTTTTATTTTTTCGATGACTGAAGAATCATTCAGTCTGGCAATCCATTCTATCAATCCGAGTTTTTCAGCCTGTATATTCATTTTATTTCGCTTTTTACAAAGATAAAGAAAAGAATTTTATTGAAATAATTATTACCCACAAAGGTTAAATGAACCGCAGTCACCTATGCCAACCAACGTTTAGGCTATGAGTAGTTGCGTGGGTTAGCACTTAACTTTGCAAGTACACACCAAACTGAAAACCGCGAGGATTTTCAGAAGCAGGTGAGAACAAGCAATTACTTATAGCCATTGTTGAACTAAACCCGCTATGCGGGAGCTTATTTTCACCTAAAAATAGGAATAGTTGGTGAGATCTGTTGATTTTGCTGTTCATTAATTTTAAACAAAT
>PHDE01000081.1 GCA_002842505.1 Bacteroidetes bacterium HGW-Bacteroidetes-3
ATAAATTAATATGAAGCATTTTGAACCAGCTAAAAACAGCGCAGTTAATTTAATTGTTGAATTTCTAATCTCATTTTTATATATAAATAGTAGATTACGTTCTTTTAATTTTATATAAAAAATAGATTACAATCAATTTTTTTCATATATTTGTGTCAGCCTTGACATTAATAAATTACAAAATATGCTTCAAATAGCCCGAAAACTAAAAGAAAATTTGCTTGCTCAATGGAATTCAGGCAAAGTATTAATTGTAATTGGCCCAAGGCAAGTTGGAAAAACCACGCTGTTGAAATCGCTTTGTGAAGCTGAAGGAAATTACCTTTTTATAAATGGCGATGATCCTGAAGACAGAATATTGCTTGAGAATGCAGGTGAAAATAAATTGAGAAGCATTATAGGAAATCACAAAACTGTTTTTTTTGATGAAGCGCAACGCATTAAAAACATCGGACTTATACTCAAAATAATCCACGACCAAATTAAAGAAGTCAGGTTAGTGGTTAGCGGTTCTTCCGCTTTAGAAATTTCCAATGAACTTAACGAACCCTTAACCGGCAGAAAATGGGAATTCAATTTATTTCCTTTTACTTACGGTGAACTTCAACATCATTTTGGCTATGTAAATAATGCTAAAAATCTGTCAAGGTATATGATTTACGGCATGTATCCTGAAGTAATTACAAATTATGAGAATGCGGAAGGCACTTTAAAACAAATTTCAGGAAGTTATCTTTATAAAGATTTATTGCAATACCAAGGAATCCGCAAACCGGAAATATTGGATAAATTATTGTTAGCATTGGCGTTACAATTGGGTGCGGAAGTTAATTATAACGAGCTTTCCCAAACCGTTGGCGCTGACAGGGCGACCATAGAACAGTATATTTCCTTATTGGAAAAAGCTTTTGTTGTTTTTAGGTTAAATCCTTTAAGCAGGAATGTTCGAAATGAAATAAACACTTCAAAGAAAATTTATTTTTACGACAACGGCATTAGGAATGCTGTTATAGGAAATTTTAAATCACTGGAATTTCGCCAAGACACAGGCGCTTTGTGGGAAAACTTTATCATTTCAGAAAGATTAAAAATGCTTAATTATAACCAATGGCACGGACGATTTTATTTTTGGAGGACCTATCAACAACAAGAAATTGATTGGATTGAAGAAATTGACGGATTATTTTCTGCTTATGAATTTAAATGGAATCCAAAAAAATCAACCAAAATTTTTCCAAAAACTTTTATTAATAATTACCCAATTTCAAAAACTTTAACGGTAACTCCAGATCAAATTGATGAATTTTTAACCAACTCATTTTAAAATAAAATTCATTGAACAACCAACATTTTGGCTTTATTAATTTAAAGATAAATTGTATTTTTGAATCTTTTAAAATAATATCCATGAAATTAAAATTGTCCATCCTGCTTTTATCGGCCTTGTTTTTAGGCTGTAAATCATCCCAGCATAAAACCGCTTACGACGGAAAATCGGGCGCCACAAAAATTGTGAACACCTTGCATTATCCGCAGGAAAAACATTTAAAAAACATAAAACAACTCACTTTTGGAGGCGACAATGCCGAAGCCTACTGGAGTTTCGACAATACAAAACTTACCTTTCAGTCCAACACAAAAGCTTGGGGATTGGATTGCGACCAAATTTTCATGATGAATATTAGCGATGATTTTAGCAAAGGAGAAATTCCGCAAATGATAAGCAATGGAGAAGGAAGAACCACTTGCAGTTACTTTTTGCCTGGAGATTCAACCATTATCTATTCTTCCACACATTTGGCTGATAAAGCTTGTCCGCCCGTTCCGAAAAAAGAAGATTACGGCAACAAATATATTTGGCCGGTTTATGAAGGTTTCGATATTTTTGTGGCCGACACCAAAGGAAATCAGCTAAAACAGCTCACTTTTGAACCGGGTTATGATGCTGAGCCAACCGTTTCTCCAAAAGGCGACAAAATTGTATTTACCTCAACAAGAACCGGAGATTTGGAGTTATTTACGATGAATATTGACGGATCCGACGTAAAACAAATCACGTTTGAATTGGGTTACGACGGCGGCGCTTTCTTTTCACCCGACGGCACAAAATTGATATTCCGCTCTTCACGTCCGAAAACCGAAGCCGAAATAAAAGAATACAAAGATTTATTAGCTGTTGGCTTGGTGCAACCCACTAATATGGAATTATATACCTGTAATATTGACGGTAGCGATTTAACCAAAATAACCGATCTGGGCAACGCAAACTGGGCGCCGTTTTTTCATCCATCGGGTAAAAAAGTTATTTTCTCCTCCAACCATAAAACCAACCACAGCTTTAATTTATTTATGATTAATGTAGACGGAACTGGTTTGGAACAAATTACATGGGATACTGTTTTTGATGCTTTCCCAATGTTTTCTCCAGATGGAAAAAGAATCGTTTTTTCTTCCAACAGAAACAATAACGGCACACACGACACCAATTTATTTATTGCCGATTGGGTGGATTAAGAAAGATTGCTTTTTTTGCCAAATTCTATGTGTACAGCTCTTAAGTTGGAAGACGGAAGTTCGAAGACGGAAAAAATGATATACAGAAATTCAAACAAAAATTGCTTTTAACCGCAAGGGACGCAAAGAAAAACCGCAAAGTGCGCAATTTTGTTTTGGTTAACATTTGATTACACCATTTTCAAATCGTAAATCAAAAAACAGCTATCGTAAATCAATTTGCGTTAAGGATTGCAGCGAAAATCCTGGCATTGCGGTTTTGAAGCCTTCTAAAAATTGCTTCGTTCCTAGCGATGACAGATTGCAGCGGAAAGCCTGACCCGCAGGGGAACGCCCAAAACATTTTTGAAATAGATTTTTATCATCTATGGAATTTATCCGAAAAACTAAAATTTATTTATTGCCGACTGGGTGGAATAGCAAACATTTAAAATAGCGGTATTTTTAAACCCTTATTTCGTTATATTTGCGCAACTAAAAGTAGAAAGGAATACGACGCATGAAAAACATCAGAAATTTTTGCATTATTGCACATATTGACCACGGAAAAAGCACGCTGGCCGACAGGTTATTGAGTTTTACCGGAACCACTACGGCACGTGAAGAACAAGCCCAACTGCTAGACAGCATGGATTTGGAGCGCGAACGCGGTATTACCATAAAAAGCCACGCCATTCAAATGGAATATATGTATGAAGGCGAAAATTATATTTTAAATTTAATTGATACGCCGGGCCACGTAGATTTTTCCTACGAAGTTTCCCGGTCAATTGCCGCTTGTGAAGGTGCCTTGTTAATTGTTGATGCCGCACAAAGCATTCAGGCGCAAACAATTTCCAATTTATATTTGGCTTTGGAACACGATTTAGAAATCATACCAATTTTAAATAAAGTCGATTTGCCAAGCGCCAATCCGGAAGAAGTTACCGATGATATTGTTGCCTTATTGGGTTGTAAACCAGAAGATGTTATTCACGCAAGTGGAAAAACAGGTTTTGGCGTAGAAAATATTTTAAAAGCCATTATTGAAATAATTCCTGCTCCAAAAGGTGATGTAAATGCGCCATTGCAAGCTTTAATTTTCGACTCGGTTTACAATTCGTACCGAGGCGTTGAAACTTATTTCAGGGTTTTTAACGGCGAAATTAAAAAAGGACAGCGTATAAAATTTATGGCCACCGGCAACGAGTACAATGCCGATGAAGTTGGCACTTTAAAACTAACGCAAGTAGCCAAACAAAGCGTAAAAGCGGGTGATGTGGGTTATTTAATCACCGGCGTTAAAACCGCTGTTGAAATTAAAGTTGGCGATACGATTACCGATGCTTTAAATCCGACCCAAAGCAGAATTGATGGTTTTGAAGATGTAAAACCAATGGTATTTGCGGGAATTTATCCGGTTGATACCGATGAATATGAAGAACTTCGGTCATCTATGGAAAAACTGCAACTGAACGACGCTTCTTTGGTATTTGTGCCAGAAAGCTCCGCAGCATTGGGATTTGGTTTCCGTTGCGGGTTCTTGGGAATGCTGCATTTGGAAATTGTTCAGGAAAGATTGGAACGTGAATTTGATATGACGGTAATTACCACCGTGCCAAACGTATCGTACCACGCTTTTAGCAACAAACATCCTGAGGTTCCTATTTTAGTGAACAATCCAACCGATTTGCCTGAACCTTCAAAATTAAATCGGGTTGAAGAACCTTATATTAAAGCGAGCATTATTACCAAATCCGATTTTATTGGACAGGTGATGAGTTTGTGCATTGAAAAACGCGGTCAAATTACAAATCAGACTTATTTAACGCCAGAGCGTGTTGAATTGACTTTTGAAATGCCTTTGGCTGAAATAGTTTTCGATTTTTACGACCGATTAAAAACGGTTTCCAAAGGATATGCCTCTTTTGATTATCATCCTATCGGAATGCGGACTTCAAAATTGGTTCGGCTTGATATTTTATTGAACGGCACCGTTGTGGATGCACTTTCTTCCTTAATTCATACAGACAATGCGTATCATATCGGCAAAAAAATGTGTGAAAAACTGCGTCAGTTAATTCCGCGCCAACAATTCGATATTCCGATTCAGGCAGCGATAGGCGCTAAAATTATTTCGAGAGAAACCGTAAAAGCGCTTAGAAAAGATGTGACCGCAAAATGTTATGGCGGTGATATTTCACGTAAACGCAAACTGTTGGAAAAACAAAAGAAAGGTAAAAAACGCATGCGCCAAGTAGGAAATGTTGAAATTCCGCAAGAAGCATTTATGGCCGTTTTAAAATTAAACGATTAAATCTCCCATCCCCGCCTCCCGCAATAAAAGCGGGACAGGCTCTCCCAAAGGGAAGGGAGTTTAAGGGCTTTCGCTAGCTCAAGCGTTTGTGTGGATGAAAAATTTACAAATTAAAAAAGCACCGTTTTCACGGTGCTTTTTTATGAATTTTAGAGAATTTATTCTCCGTGCATCCAATCTTTTTTACCCATTAATTGTTCTTCAGTTTCAACGTGAGCTTCATCTAAAATACAACAATCAACCGGACAAACTGAGGCACATTGTGGTTCGTCGTGAAAACCTTTACACTCTGTACATTTATCAGTTACAATAAAATAAAATTCATCAGATATTGGTTCATTTCTTTTATCGGCGTCAACTTGTTTACCGTTTGGTAAAGTTACTGAACCTTTTAATGTTGTTCCATCTGAATATGCCCAATCTCCATCTGGTTCGTATATTGCATTATTTGGACATTCTGAAATACATGCATCACAATTAATGCATTCGTCTGTTATTCTAATTGCCATAATTCGTAATTTTTATTATTTAATTATTCCACAAAATTATATAAAATTTATGTAAGAACAGGTGACAAAAATCATTTCCATTTTAAAAAAGTAAATTTACCTTTGGAACTTTATGTTGAACTTACAATAATTTTCAATAAATTTAAACAAAATTTTTTAATTTACATTAATTATGATTACAACTAAAACAATTCTTCAACCTGAAGTACTGGAAGCAGTAGTTGTTAGGTTTGTTGGTGATTCAGGAGACGGAATGCAGTTAACAGGAACACAGTTTACTGATACCTCGGCAATGTTTGGCAATGATATAGCGACTTTTCCAAATTATCCTTCTGAAATTAGAGCTCCGCAAGGAAGTTTGTATGGAGTTTCCGGATTTCAAGTTCATATAGGCAGCGTAGAAGTAAGCACTCCTGGAGACAATGTGGATTTGTTGGTGGCTATGAACCCCGCCGCTCTTAAAACCAATTTATATGCCGTAAAGCCGGGCCACACAATTATTGTGGACACGGATTCCTTTACAAAGAAAAATTTAGATAAAGCGGAATATAAAACGAATCCGCTTGAAGATGGAAGTTTAGAAAACTACCGCGTTATTCAGGTTGATATGACCACAATGACCAAAGAAGCTTTAAAAGATGTGGAAGGATTGGACAATAAATCCATTACCCGAAGCAAGAATATGTTTTCTTTAGGAATGGTTTATTGGATGTATAATCGTTCATTGGAGCATTCGTTTGATTTTTTCAATAAAAAATTTAAAGGAAAACCGGAATTAATTGAAGCAAACACGAAAGTTTTGAATGCTGGTTATTATTTTGCTGAAACTTTGGAATTAATTCCAAATGCCTATACAATTTCCCCTGCTAAAATGGTACCGGGAACTTATCGAATTATCGGAGGAAATACCGCTACCGCTTGGGGACTTTTGGCCGCTGCAGAAAAATCTGGATTGGAATTATTTTTAGGATCTTATCCTATTACCCCAGCTACAGATATTTTACATGAATTGGTGAAACACAAACATTTTGGCGTAAAAGCTTTTCAGGCAGAAGACGAAATAGCCGGTGTTACTTCAGCCATTGGCGCTGCATTCGCCGGTGATTTAGCCATTACAACAACTTCAGGGCCAGGATTGGCATTAAAAGGCGAAGCGATTGGCTTGGCGATGATGGTTGAATTGCCGTTGGTGATTATAAATGTGCAACGTGGCGGACCTTCAACAGGTTTACCAACAAAAACAGAACAATCAGATTTATTGCAAGCAATGTATGGAAGAAATGGTGAAAGTCCGGTAATTGTGATTGCCGCAAGCACGCCCGCAAACTGCTTTAATTTTGCTTACGAAGCAGCACGCCTTGCTTTGGAACATATGACTCCGGTAATATTATTGACAGACGGATACATTGCAAACGGTTCGGCACCTTGGAAAATTAGAACAGTTGCTGAAATGCCAGCAATTAAAAATCATAAGGTTACAGAAGTTAAAGAAAATTGGAGCCCTTATGACAGGGACGAAAAAACTTTGGCACGTAATTGGCCAGTTCCCGGAACACCTGGATTGGAACACAGAATTGGCGGATTGGAAAAAGACCGCGTAACGGGCAATATTTCTTATGAACCTCAAAACCACGAAGAAATGACGCATATCAGAGCCGAAAAAGTGAGGTTGGTTGAAAATAATATTCCTGAATTAAAAACGGAATTTGCGGATTCAGGTGATTTGTTGGTGATTGGATGGGGCGGAACTTATGGCTCTTTACATTCTGCCGTAAAACAAATAAATGATGAAGGCTACAATAAAATTGGATTTGCGCATTTCAATTACATCAATCCAATGCCGAAAAACACGGAAGAAATTTTATCTAAATACAAAAAAATAATTGTTTGTGAATTGAATGCCGGTCAGTTTGTTTCTATTTTAAAAACCAGATTCTCCAAATTTGAATTTTCTCAACACAACAAAATTCAGGGACTGCCATTCTCTAACGACGAACTAATTCAACAATTTAAACTATTGGTATAATTATGGAAACTACAACAGCTGTAAAAAAATATACATTCAAAGATTTCACAAGTGATCAAGAAGTTAGATGGTGTCCTGGTTGCGATGATTACGTGATTTTGCGATCTATGCAAAAAGCACTTCCAGAAATGGGCGTTAAAAAAGAAGACGTGGTATTTATTTCAGGGATTGGGTGTTCCTCACGTTTTCCTTATTATATGAGCACTTATGGTATGCACACCATTCACGGCAGAGCACCCGGAATTGCTTCAGGCATAAAATTGGCAAATCCAAATTTAAGTGTTTGGATTATGACCGGTGACGGTGATTCAATGGCCATTGGCGGAAATCATTTTATTCATTTGTTAAGAAGAAACATCGATTTAAATATGGTGATGTTTAACAATGAAATTTATGGGTTGACCAAAGGACAATTTTCTCCAACTTCTTTGATAGGCCAAAAAACAAAATCTTCTCCTTACGGAAATACACAACCTCCTTTTTCTCCAGGGGAATTGGCTTTAGGTGCCAATGCACGTTTTTTTGCAAGAATTGGCGGCAACAATCCGAAAGATATGGCACAAATTTTTATTGATGCACATAAATTTAAAGGAACTTCTTTGGTTGAAGTGCTTCAAAACTGCGTTATTTTCAATGATGGATGTTTTGACGAAGTGACCGATAAAGAGGTAAAAGAGGACAAACAAATTTTTCTTGAACACGGCAAACCAATGATTTTTGGTAAAAACAGAGACAAAGGATTGGTGTTAAACAAATTGAAATTGGAAGTGGTGACCATTGGCGAAAACGGCATTACACAAGAAGATATTTTGGTTCATAACGCCAAAGAAGAGGACAAAACGCTTCATCAAATGCTTGTGCGGCTAGATTATCCTTTAGCTACAGGAATCATCAGAAGTTTTGCCGATGTCACTTTAGAGGAAAGAGAAGATGCACTAACCGCGCAGGTTAAAGCAAATTCGAAATTCAAGAAAACAGACGACCTTTTCTTCTCCGGAGAAACTTATGAGGTTAAGTAATAAAAATAAAAGAAAATAGCTGATTTATGTCAGCTATTTTTTTCTTTAAAACCATAATTTTGTCCACCAATTAAAAAGTATATAAAAAATGGGTTCAGAAGCCATCATTGTATTTTTACTGGCAGCCATTGTGCTGGTTGCCGGTGCAAACTTTTTATCTGATTTAATATCACCAAAATCTGATAATCCACAAAAAAGAGAACCTTACGAATGCGGTATTCCAACCATTGGTCCAACCTGGATTCAATTTAAAGTAGGGTATTATCTTTTCGCAATTCTTTTCTTGATTTTTGATGTTGAAGTAGCATTTTTAGTGCCTTGGGCCGTAGTTTATAAAGAAGTGGGCACTGTTGCTTTGGTAGAAATTATTGTATTCCTTTTCATACTTGGATTAGGATTATTATACGCATACAAAAAACGAGCTTTACAATGGGAGTAGAAAAAAAACGATATTTAAGCCAGCTTGAAGAAGAAGGATTAAAACAGGTTGTTCCTGCTGATTTTCCCGGAAAAATAATTCCCGGAGGCAATGGCGGAAACATTGTGGTAACCACTTTAGACAGCGTTATCAATTGGGGTCGCGCAAATTCACTTTGGTCACTTTATTTTGGCACAAGTTGTTGCGCCATAGAAATGATGCAAACAGGAGCCGCAAAACACGATTATTCACGGTTTGGTTTTGAGGTAGCAAGACCATCGGCACGACAAGCAGATTTAATTATTATTGCCGGTACCATTGTTAACAAAATGGGACCTGTATTGCGACGTTTGTATGATCAAATGGCCGAACCAAAATATGTAATTGCTATGGGTGCTTGTGCTATTTCAGGAGGACCGTTTTACTACAATTCCTATTCGGTAATAAAAGGTGCCGACCACGTAATTCCGGTTGACGTTTATGTTCCTGGCTGTCCGCCAAGACCAGAAGCTTTATTGGAAGGAATGATTATGCTTCAACAAAAAATTAAAACCGAAAACATGGCCAAAAAGGTAAATCCTATTGATGGTTTTGATGAAGGAAAATAATTTGTATTAAATCATAAAGACCATGACAAACGAAGATTTACAAAATATAATTACCAGTTTGGGAACCGATTTAGAATTTACTACGGAAGCGTCTGAATTTTTAAACGTCATCGTTCCTAAAGAACAACTTCACAGTTTATGCAGCCAGTTAAAATCGCATCCCGAATTAAAATTTGATTATGCGTTTTGCATAACCGGTATGGATTGGGTTCCGGCATTGGGCGTTATTTACCATCTAAATTCAACGGAATTAAAACACGAGATTGTTGTAAAAGTGATGGTTGATGACCGTGAAAATCCAACCTTGGATTCCGTGCACGACGTATGGCAAACAGCAGACTTTCACGAATTGGAAATATTCGATTTTTTCGGCATCAAATTCAACAACCATCCAAAATTAAGACGCTTGTTTTTAACGCCTGAGTGGGAAGGTTATCCGTTGAGAAAAGATTATGTTGACGAAGCAAATATGATTATTAAATAGCCTTATAAATGACTGATCAACAAGTACAAAATAAAATAAAAACTGAAGAGTATTTTATTAACATGGGACCGCAGCACCCGGCAGCTCACGGGGTGTTACGATTAATTTTAACCATTGACGGCGAAATCATAAAAAATGTAGAACCAGATTTAGGATACATTCACCGTTCTATCGAAAAAATGTGCGAACGCGACAGTTATCAGCAAATAGTTCATTTAACAGACAGAATGGATTATTTATCCTCACACATTAATAATGAAGCTGTTTGTTTAACTGTTGAAAAAGGACTTGAAATTGAAGTTTCAGACAGAGTTAAAGTCATAAGGACGATTATAGCTGAGTTAACCCGTATTGCTTCTCACTGCTTATGGTGGGGTGTTATGGGAATGGATTTAGGTGCGTTAACTACTTATTTTTATGCTTTCAGGGATCGTGAAATGATCAATGATATTTTTGAGGAAACCTGTGGCGCACGTTTGACCATGAATTACAATATACCAGGCGGTTTGATGTTCGATATTCATCCTAAT
Source organism: Bacteroidetes bacterium HGW-Bacteroidetes-3 (assembly GCA_002842505.1). Classification (GTDB taxonomy): domain Bacteria; phylum Bacteroidota; class Bacteroidia; order Flavobacteriales; family Flavobacteriaceae; genus Lutibacter. Next base: position 10,405 of record PHDE01000081.1, read on the forward strand.
TTTGTAAAACGTACCAAAGATTTTATCACCCATTTCAAAACCAAAATTCCGGAATACAATCTTTTATTGACTGACAATGTGATTTTTCATAAAAGAACAAAAGGCGTTGGTATCATTACCAAAGAAGATGCAATTTCATTTGGGGTTTCTGGGCCGGTTGCAAGAGGTTCAGGATTTTCAAGTGACGTAAGAAAACACCATCCTTACAGCGCTTATGACCGTGTTGATTTTAAAGAAATTTTATTTACAGAAGGCGATACATTTGCACGTTATCAGGTGAGAATGATGGAATTATGGGAATCTGTTTCCATCATTGAACAATTGATTGACAACATTCCTGAAGGTGAAACGAAAACAGCCACAAAAGCAGTGATAAAATTGCCAAAAGGTGAATTTTACCAAAGAGTTGAAACAGCAAGAGGTGAACTTGGCGTTTATATCAACAGTACCGGAAACAAAAACCCATATCGCGTAAAATTCCGCTCACCGGGATTTTCTAATTTATCTATCTTAAATCACATTTCAAAAGACGTAATGATTGCCGATTTAGTGGCTACAATGGCTTCGTTTGATTTTGTAATTCCAGATATAGACCGTTAATTAAAGACTATGAATTTTTTACAAATGATTATTCCGCTAAACATCACAAAAACAATCTCAGATTGGATTTCTTCAATAATGCCTGAAACTGCGGCGAGTTATACCATTATGGTAGTAATAGCGGTCGCTTATTTGGCATTATTCGCTGTAGCAGGTTTGTATTTAGTGCTTTTAGAGCGTAAAGTTGCCGCTTGGTTTCAATTACGCATAGGACCAAACAGAGTTGGACCTTGGGGGCTTTTACAAACAATGGCAGATGCTTTAAAACTGGTTTCCAAAGAATTGACAAGCACCATAAAAATCGATAAATTTTTATACAATTTAGCGCCTTATTTTGTGATTGTTTCCGCATTAATGGCGATGGCTGTTTTTCCTTTTTCAAAGCAATTTCAAGCATTCGACATTAATATTGGGGTCTTTTTCCTAATTGCCATATCTTCAATTGGCGTAATAGGAATACTTTTGGCCGGTTGGTCGAGCAATAACAAATACGCTTTAATTGGAGCGATGAGAAGCGGTTTGCAAACCATAAGTTATGAATTATCGGTCGGGCTTTCCATTTTAACAATGGTTTTGTTAACGGGAACTTTGCAACTTTCAGAAATAGTGGAAGCGCAACGCACCGGAGGATGGCTTATTTTACAAGGCCACATTCCTTCAATAATCGCTTTTATGATTTTTATGGTTGCAGGCACTGCCGAAACCAATAGAGCACCATTTGATTTGGTGGAAGCTGAATCGGAATTAGGAGCTGGTTTCCATACGGAATACTCGGGAATGAAATTCGCCTATTTCTTTTTGGCTGAATTTATAAACATGTTTATAATTTCATCCATTGCTGTGGTATTATTTTTTGGAGGTTGGTTATCTCCTTTTGGAATCACAGAAAATATTGCCTGGTTTCCTGAAGTAATTTGGTTTTTAATTAAAGTTTTAGGCCTCATATTTTTGATGATGTGGTTTAGATGGACTTTCCCAAGATTAAGAGTCGACCAATTATTAACCCTCGAATGGAAATATTTATTGCCTTTAAATTTGATGAATTTAATGTTGATGGCAATAATAATATGGCTGAATTGGACAATTTAATAAATGAAACGCACCTAAAATGAGTTATTTTTCAGATATATATAAAGGAATAAAAACCTTGCTGACAGGAATGTCGGTTACAGGAGGCTATTTTCTTCACGCAAGAAAAGGCGCCATTACACAAGAATATCCCGACAACAGAGAAACGCTTAAAATGTTTGATCGTTTTAGGGGTGAAGTTGTAATGCCGCACAATGCTGACAATCGTCACTATTGCACAGGCTGCCAATCTTGTGAAATCGCTTGTCCGAATGGTTCCATAGAAATTATATGGGACAGGGCGGTTGACCCGGCTACAGGCAAAAAGAAGAAAAAAATAGACAAACATATTTACCATTTATCCATGTGTACCATGTGTGGTTTGTGTATTGAAGCTTGTCCGACTGACGCCATTGTGTGGGCTCCGAATTTTGAAAATTCTGTGTACGACAGGAGCGCATTAACTAAAGTTTTAAACCAACCGGGTTCATCTGTTTTAGACGGAATAGAAGATTAATATTATGGAAAGAATTATATTTTATATACTCGCTGCGGTCATTATTTTATTCGCCGTTGCTTCAGTAACAAGTCGAAAAATTTTAAGGGCAGTTATTTATTTGCTGTTTGTGTTGATTGGCATTGCCGGACTTTATTTTTTAATTGATTACAACTTTTTAGCGGCTATTCAACTTACGGTTTATGGTGGTGGTATTATCGTATTGTTCATTTTTGCGGTATTGCTTATCCATCACGTAGAGTTAGAATTAGAAAAAACAGCTTTAAAGAAAAAACTAATTGCGGGGCTTCTAAGCGCTGCGGGTTTAGCCGTTACACTTTGGGCAATTTCTACCTATCCATTTCCGGAAACTGGCTCTGCCTACACTTCCGTAGAAGTTGCTGATATCGGCAAAATTTTATTGAGTTATGAAGATGGCGGATTTATATTACCATTCGAGGTAATTAGTGTGCTGTTGGTAGCCGTTATGATTGGCGCTATTGTAATTGCGAAAGGAAAAAAATTAACTGAAAACAACTAATCAAGATGATCGCAGGAATTAGCATATACGAAATTTTAACCCTCACAAGTATCTTATTTTTTATAGGAATTTATGGGTTTTTCACAAGAGAAAACTTAATAACAGTATTAATGTCGGTTGAATTGATTTTAAACGCCTCGGCCGTGAATTTTGTGTTGATCAACACTTATTTATATCCGGATTTACTTCAGGGCGCTGTGTTTTCAATTTTTATTGTTGCGTTGGCGGCTGCAGAAACAGCATTGGCAATTGCCATTATTATCAATTTGTATAAACTCATTTACTCTGTTGAAGTGAAGGATACAGAAACCATGAAATATTAAATAGACAAAAAATTTAAATTATAAAAAATGGATTTTAGTTATACCATATTAATTCCTCTCATTCCTTTAGCGCTTTTTGTTATTCTAGGATTGTTCAGTAAAAAAATACCCGCTTCAATTTCAGGTTGGTTGGGATCATTGGGTTTAGGAACCTCTTTTGTATTGTCACTATATACCGCCTACCATTATTTTTTAGACGGAAAATTAGAGGGCGTTTACCAAACATTTATTTACAAACAAACCTGGCTTGTATTTACCGATAAATTGCACATTGATTTGGGAGTATTGATCGATCCAATCTCTGTAATGATGATGGTTGTGGTAACTACGGTTTCTTTTATGGTTCACATTTACAGCAGAGGTTATATGCACGGGGATGATGGTTACACACGCTTTTTTGCCTATTTAGCCTTATTTAGCTTTTCAATGCTAGGATTGGTTTTGGCAACCAACTTATTTCAAATGTATATTTTTTGGGAATTGGTTGGAGCTTCCTCCTTTTTATTGATTGGTTATTATTACACAAAACCTTCAGCTGTAGCTGCCGCAAAAAAAGCATTTATAGTTACGCGTTTTGCCGATTTGGGTTTTTTAATCGGAATTCTTTTAATCAGTTATTATACAGGTACGTTTGATTTTAAAGATTTAACAAGCCTGGATGGAATGTTAATCGCCGGCTGGAGTGTTTCTGCTTCCTTTATGGGATTGTCAGTTTTCACTTGGGGATTGATATTAATTTTTATGGGTGGTGTCGGTAAATCGGCAATGCTTCCTTTTCATATATGGTTACCCGATGCTATGGAAGGTCCAACACCTGTTTCCGCACTAATTCACGCAGCTACGATGGTTGTTGCCGGTGTGTTTTTAGTGGCTCGATTATTTCCAGCCTACTATTTTGTGGATGAAGGATTTGCCTTGCAAGTTGTGGCTTATGTTGGCGCTTTATCTTCCTTGGTTGCCGCATTGATTGCAGTTACACAAACAGACATAAAACGCGTATTGGCTTTTTCCACCATGTCACAAATAGGTTATATGATGTTGGCTTTGGGCGTTTCAAAATATGAAGGACATGAAGGATTGGGCTATATGGCCTCTATGTTCCATTTGTTTACGCACGCTATGTTTAAAGCATTGTTATTCTTAGGTGCAGGTTCTGTAATTCACGCAGTTCACAGCAATTATATGAAAGATATGGGAGGCTTGCGAAAATATATGCCAATTACGCATATCACGTTTTTAATTGCATCACTTTCAATTGCAGGATTTCCTGGATTTGCAGGTTTCTTCAGTAAAGATGAAATTTTAGTTGCCGCTTTTGAAAGCAACAAACTTATTTATTTTAGCAGTGTTTTTGTGGCTGGCTTGACCGCTTTTTATATGTTCCGATTGTATTTTAACATTTTTTGGGGTGAAGACAGAAAATACGCACACACGCCACATGAATCTCCGCTCACAATGACTATTCCATTGCTGTTTTTAGCATTTATGAGTATTGCAGCCGGTTATATTCCTTTTAGTCAATTCGTGACTGCCGATTTAACGCCTTTTACGGCGCATTTAGATTTGCCTTTGGCCGCAATCGCTTCCTCAGTGGGAATTATCGGAATTATAATTGCGTTCATTTTCTATAAAAAACCAAATGAATTGCCACAAAAATTCGCAAATGCTTTTGGCTTTGTTTATAAATGGATCTACAACAAACTTTATTTTGATGAATTATACATTTTCGTCACAAAGAAAATACTATTTGGAATTGTGGCTTTCTCCGCATCTTGGTTTGATAAAAATGTGGTGGACGGCTCTATGATAGGTCTTGGAAATGTAACCGT
>PHDE01000082.1 GCA_002842505.1 Bacteroidetes bacterium HGW-Bacteroidetes-3
AAGATTTTTTACCACAGCTCCGTCGGCCATAATGTTAACGCCATTTGCCAATTTTGAGGAAAGGAAAATTGCGGTTGGTCCGTCAGCACCACCAATAATTCCTATTGCACCAGCTTCCGGAAGGTTAAAACCTAGGTAAAGCGCCCCTAAAAATGTGGCAAAAACCCCAATTTGCGCGGCAGCGCCCAACAACATTAATTTCGGATTGGCAATGAGCGACGAAAAATCGGTCATGGCGCCAATGCCCAAAAAAATCAAGGGCGGATAAATTCCTTTTACCACGCCAAAATAGAGGTAATTCAACACCGATCCGGTTTCATAAATACCTGTTTGGTTTCCGGCAACAAAAGGAATATTTCCTATAATAACTCCTGCGCCAATTGGAATTAACAACAGCGGTTCATAATCAAATTTAATACCCAGATATATAAATATGATGCCAATTAAAATCATGATTAAATTGCCGCTGGTGGCATTCGCAAAACCGGTGTAATAATAAAATTGTGTGATTCCGCCAATGGCTTCATCAACAAAACGCTCGTTGTTTGTGTCATTAGTTTGCGTAATTGTTGTTGAGGCAGTATTTTTTGTGGGAGAATTAAACCCAAGAAGTGGCCTGATAAAAATTAAAAGAGACAACGCTCCAAATATGATTAATATTTTCTTCATTTTCTTATTTTTTTACGCGTAACGGATTCTCATTTTAATTTTATGGGAATCTATTGCCAGGGTTTTTACGCCAATTCTATCATTAATTCACTTTGCAATACCTGCTGTCCTATTTTAACATGAATGGCACTTACTGTTCCCGTTTTTTCTGAAGTGATATTGTTTTCCATTTTCATGGCTTCAAGCACCAACAATCGGTCTCCAACCTTAATTTCATCCCCAATTTTTACGTCAATTGATAAAATAATTCCTGGAATGGGTGCTGAAATTTTAGTTTTCCCGGCACTCGGATTCACTTTTAAAGGTTCCGAAGGCCTTTTTGATTTTGACAGAATCAGTGTTGGCGTTTTGGTTTTTTTAATTTCATCTTTCATTTTTACGGAATAAGAAGTCCCGTTCACTTCTAATTCTATAACGTCTTCCTCGTGTGAAACAATTTTAACGTTGTAATTATTTTCGTGTATTCTAAATCTAAAATTTTTCATGGTGATTATTATTTTTGATGCAAGCTTATTTATTGAAATAAAGAGAACAAAATATCCAAAATTTGTTAAAGTCTATTTTGCGTTCCATATATTTTTGAACTCCAAGGAGAATATAATTTTCTTGCTTGCTTAATGGTCAATATCGCATTTTCATTGTCGTGCTGTTCGTGAAGGTACAGGTGAATTGCGGTGGCAATGGCCGCGGCAATTTCACCGGTAAATTTTTCATCAACTCCTACGGTGATATCTTTTATTTTTTTATATCTTCCTTTGGTGATGATTTTGTAGGCATACAGCAAAATTGGCACGCCATATTTAAAAAATAATGAGAGCACAAGCAATGAGCTAAAAACAATGACTAAGCCCGTGATTAAAATAACGTATCCTTCGCTTATTTGATCGATGTATAATAGTTTTGGTATCATTATAATGGAATATTTGAGTGCTTTTTAGGCGGATTTACCACTTTTTTATTGGTGAGCAATTCTAATGCCCTAACAATTCTAAAACGCGTATTTCTGGGTTCAATCACATCATCAATAAAACCATATTTTGCGGCTACATAAGGGTTGGCGAACTTTACATTGTATTCTTCCTCTTTTTTCTCAATGTAGTGTTGTTTTTCTTCGGCATCTTCTATCTTGCTAATATTGGAACCTTCCAATACTTCCACGGCCCCTTTAGCGCCCATAACGGCAATTTCTGCGGTTGGCCAAGCATAATTTAAGTCGCCCCTTAATTGTTTGCAACTCATTACATCGTGTGCGCCGCCATAAGATTTTCGCAGCGTAATAGTAACTTTTGGAACAGTGGCTTCACCATAAGCAAATAATAATTTTGCGCCGTGTAGAATAATTCCGCCATATTCTTGTCCGGTTCCGGGTAAAAATCCGGGCACATCAACTAAGGTCACGACAGGAATATTGAAGGCATCACAAAAACGAACAAATCTGGCAGCTTTTCTTGAGGCTTCACAATCTAAAACACCTGCGTAATATTTTGGCTGGTTAGCGACAATTCCAACAGGATGCCCATTAAATCGCGCAAATCCGACAACAATATTTCGGGCATAATTTCTATGCACTTCCGTAAATTCACCATTGTCTATAATTGTGGTGATTACATCAATAATATCATAAGGCTGATTGGGATTTTCAGGAATAATTTCATTCAAAATGTCTTCCAATCGGTCAATGGGGTCGTCACATTTAATGCTTGGTGGATCTTCCAAATTATTTGAAGGAAGATAACTTATTAATTTTCTGATGAGCAGAAGGTTTTCTTCATCGCTTTTGGCCAAAAAATGGGAAACTCCCGATTTTGTGGAATGAATATGCGCGCCGCCCAATTCAGAAGCAGATACAATTTCCCCCGTAACCGCTTGCACCACTTTTGGCCCGGTAACAAACATATAACTTGTTTTGTCGGTCATAATGGTGAAATCTGTCAATGCGGGTGAATAAACAGCGCCGCCGGCACAAGGACCTAAAATGGAAGAAATTTGCGGAATTACACCGGAAGCCATAATGTTTCTTTGGAAAATTTCTGCATAACCTGCCAGTGATCTAACGCCTTCCTGAATACGTGCGCCGCCGCTGTCGTTCAAGCCAATGATGGGCACACCAATTTTCATGGCCATATCCATAATTTTACAAATTTTCAATGCGTAGGTTTCAGACAAGGATCCGCCAAAGACGGTGAAATCTTGTGAGAATACATAAACGATTCTGCCGTCAATGGTTCCGTGGCCGGTAACAACGCCGTCGGATAGGTATATTTCTTTATCCAGCCCAAATGATTTTGTTCTGTGCGTAACAAACATATCAAATTCTTCAAAACTATTATCGTCTAAAAGAATGTCTATTCGTTCACGTGCCGTTAATTTTCCTTTTGCGTGTTGGGAGTCAATACGTTTTTCTCCGCCACCCAATTTTGCTTTAACCCTTTTTTCAATGAGTTCGTTAACTTTATCTTGATTTGCCATGGTAAATTATTTTCTGATTATTTTACATTGAAACCATTTGGGATATGGTTTTAATGAGGTCTATTTTTGTTTTGAACAAAGTTCCGTAAGCACGCCATGGGTCGATTTTGGATGAAGAAATCCGATATTCAACCCTTCGGCGCCTTTGCGCGATTCCTTGTCAACTAAAATAGCGCCACGCTGTTCAGCTAATTTTAAGGCTTCCGTGGCATTGTCAACCGCAAAAGCAATGTGGTGAATTCCTGGTCCTTTTTTGGCTATGAATTTGCCGATTGGCCCATCGAGTGAAGTGCTTTCCAGCAATTCAATTTTTGTGTTACCTACCAAAAAAAAGGCTGTTTTCACCTTTTGGTCAACAACCTCTTCTATCGCATAGCATTTCAATCCCAATACTTCTTCATAGTATTTAATGGATTCTTCAAGGTTGTCCACGGCGATACCAATGTGTTCTATTTGTGAGATGTTCATAAAAAGTGTGTTTATTTATGTTAAATTTTAATTAATCCTAAAATTGAAGGTTAATTTTTGAATTTTTATAAATTATTAGTAAAATTAGAGAATAGTAAAAGTTAAAAAGATGACAGATATCATAAAGTGCATTAAACTACTAAAACGTTTTAGTAAATTAAGTGATTGATTGGCAGTAATTTATTTTTGTAATTTTTTGTTTTTTTTGCACGATATAAAAAGAAGATGAAGAAATTTTTAATTCATTATTTGCAAAATTATATTGAATTGAGAAACTGGGGATGATAAAAAAAAGCCCCAAAAAATTAATTTTGAGGCTTTTTTTTGTATTAAATCAACAGTAAAAGATGAATAAAAAGGGTAATAAAAATCGATTACAATCACAATAGTCTTTTGTCTATATTTTTTCGTCAGGTTAATAGTTTATAATACATCATATTTGGCCTGCAAATTCTTCAGCATGCTGTCAGATATTTTTTCCAAATCAAACTGGTGTTTCCAGCCCCAATCTTTTCTGGCTTCAGAATCGTCAATACTGCTTGGCCAGCTGTCCGCAATGCTTTGTCTGAAGTCTGAATGGTAAGAAATATCAAACTTGGGAATAAAATTTTTGATTTCCTTGGCAACTTCTTTAGGCGTAAAACTGATGGCCGCCAGGTTATAGGATGATCTTATTTTTATGTTTTCGGCAGGCGCGTCCATTATTTTCAGGGTTGCATCAATCGCATCATCCATATACATCATGGGCAATTTGGTGTCTTTGTTCAAAAACGAATCGTAATTGCCTTTTAGCAGCGCTTTGTGGTAAATTTCAATGGCATAATCGGTTGTTCCGCCTCCAGGGCTCGTTTTCCAGCTGATAATTCCCGGATAACGGATGCTTCTCACATCTACACCGTATTTATTGAAGTAATATTCGCACCAACGTTCACCGGCCAGTTTGCTTATTCCATAAACGGTGGTTGGTTCCATAACCGTTTTTTGGGGTGTATTTTCCTTTGGTGTTGTTGACCCGAATACGGCGATTGAACTTGGCCAAAATAATTTTTTAATTTTGCCTTCTTTCGCTAAATTAAGGACATTCAATAAAGAATTCATATTGAGTTCCCAGGCTTTTGCCGGAAATTTCTCACCGGTTGCAGAAAGCATGGCAGCCATTAAATACACTTCATTTATGGCATATTTATCAATAATGGCGGAAATTTGGTTATAATCCAACGCATTGATGAACTCAAAAGGACCCGAAAGCATTAATTCTTCGTTTCCTTCGCTGATGTCTGATGCAATTACGTTGTTTTGTCCGTAATTTTTTCGTAATTTTAGCGTCAGTTCAGTACCAATCTGACCGCAAGCACCTATAATTAATATGTTTTTATCCATATAGCCAATATCCTTTTATTGCGACACCAAATATACTGAAAATTAAAATTTTAGGTTATTTCGAATTGTTTTTTATCAAATTATTAATTTTTATTTAAAATAGTGTAATAATTAGTATTTTTGGCGTTAATAAGTTTTATAATGAAGTCTATATATCCTTTTTTATTAATTATTTTATTGCTCAATTTTTCGTGCAACAGAAATAAAGAGACGGCGTTGGTTTCCGAAAAAGCCGATTCCTTAAAAATAGACGTAAATCGCATAGAAAATAAAATTGGTGAAACTTTAATTCCAGAGGCAAAAACGGCCATGGATAATTGGAAAGAATATAGGGATGTTGATGAATTGATTTTAAAATATTATAGCATTACCAATTTGGAAGCGCTTAGTAATGCCCAAGAACTCGCTGAATTGGTAATGAGGCTTAAAGATTCTTTAAGGGTAGAAAAATTGCAAAAGGCGAATATTATAGCGCGTATCAATGTGTTGCACAATGAAACTTTAAGATTGGCTGATATGGCAAACATTCCGTCAATATCAAAAGCAGAAGTTAAAGATGAGGTTAGTAATATAGTGTCAATATATTCAGCAATTAATTCGAAAATAAACACCATTTATCAGGCTGAAACTTTGCAAAATGCACTGGAGGTTGATACAGAAACTCCTATTGAACTCAAGGAAAATGTTCCTGCGCCAGTCTATAGAAATATGGATAGAAACCGAACTTTTGAAAAAGTGAAAAAAAATTAGGCTATGACAAAATATATATATTTACTTACCGCAATTCTCCTTCTTTTTGCTTGTGAAAATAATCAATCCGGAAAGAAAGCATTAATGGACAAAGGGGAGAAAGAAGCCATAAACAAGGTGTTGGATGCTTGGCATAAAAATGCTTCTGAGACAAAGTACGATGCGTATTTCGATGCGATGTCCGGCTCCAGTGTTTTTATTGGAACAGACGCAAAAGAAAATTGGAATAATGCAGATTTTAAAACTTTCAGCAAACCATTTTTTGATCGCGGCAAAGCGTGGGATTTTAAACCTGTTAAACGAAATATTTATGTTTCCGCTGATGGAAATTTTGCTTGGTTTGACGAACTTTTAGATACCTGGATGGGTCTTTGCCGAGGTTCTGGCGTTTTAAGCAAAACCGATAATGTTTGGAAAATTGAACATTATGTGCTTTCGGTAACCATTCCAAATACCCACATTACTGAAGTTATTGCCATAAAAAAAGAAATGGATTCCATTTTTTTAAGAAAACTAAAAAATTAAGGTATTAAATTAAACGGTTTACCACTTCATAAATGAGTTCCGACTCATAGCCTTTTGAGCTTAAATAAGTTAACAGTTTGCTTCTTTTTTTGAAAGTATTGGGTTCTTTAATTAGCGCCCATTTTTTTTCGGCAACTTTTTCAATCGTCTTTAAATAATCGGCTTCATCAATTTCTTTTAAAGCAGTTTTAATGTTGTAAGCCGAAACATTTTTGAATTTCAGCTCATTTACAATGCGAATTCTTCCCCAGTTTTTTATGGAGAATTTACCTCTGGCAAAAGCTTTTGAAAATCGTTCCTCATTCAAAAAATTATGTTGCAGCAAATGAAGGATTATTTTTTCTTTGGCTTCAGGAATCATATTCAAATCATACAGTTTTTGCTCCACTTCTTTATGGCAACGTTCCTGATAAGCGCAATAGTTCTCCATTAATTTGGTTGCCTCCGCTACTGTATATGATTTTTCGTTTTTCATTCCATACAAATTAACATTATGTGCCTATAGTTTGGAGTGCCTAAAATTAAGAAAGCCTCAATTTCACAAATATCGCAAACCATTTCGTGTTTTCATCTTTTTCAAACTAAAAAACAGCCAATTTATTTAAATAAAATTAGCTGTTTTTGTTTAACTCTAAGTACTCCAAACTTTAGGCACTTTAAGTACTTATTAATTTCAAATTACTGTTTCCTGTTCAGCCTAAACTTTAAGTTATTCAGCAATGAATACATTACAGGAACAATGATTAAGGTTAAGAAAGTTGCAAATGTCAGTCCAAAAATAATGGTCCAAGACATTGGTCCCCAAAATGCGACGTTTTCGCCGCCAATGTAAAATTGCGGATCAAATTCGGTAAACAAGGTCATAAAATTAATATTTATTCCAATGGCCAATGGCAACAAACCTAAAATGGTGGTGATTGCTGTTAACAATACAGGCCTTAAGCGCGTTTTACCGCCTTCAACAATACTTTCATAAATTATTTCTTTGGTTAAAGTGCCCGGCTCCAATCCTAATTCCAACCGTTTGCGAACCATTACCAAGTTGGTATAATCAATGAGCACAATGGCATTGTTTACCACAATACCCGCCAAGGAGATAATTCCAATCATGGTCATCATAATCACAAATTCCATCCTAAAAATAATTAAACCCAGCAATACGCCAATTAAACTCAATACCACCGCCAATGAAATAATGATTGGAGTTGAGGTTGAATTAAATTGCGCCACCAAAATCAAGAAAATTAAAAATACCGCAATTAATAAAGCCTTGCTTAAGAATGCCATTTCTTCAGTTTGTTTTTCTTGTTCTCCAGTGAAAGAAATGTTTATATTTTTAGGTAAATCATACTTTTTTAATACTTCTTTAATCTGGTCATTTATTTCAGTGGCATTATAACCTTCCAAAACATTTGATGCAATGGTAATTACTCTGTCTAAGTCTTTTCGTTTAACCGCGCTAAAGGTGGAAGAAGTTTCGGAGTGGGCAATTGACGAGATTGGCACCTGGACAATTTTGCCGTCGCTTTGATTTCTAAAGGTAATTTTTTGGTTAATTAAAGCCTGTTTGTCATAACGATATTTATCCATTAAACGCATATTTATCGGATAATCGTCTTCACCATCTTTGAAAGTAGAAATTTCTTTTCCGTATAATGAAGTGCGAAGCGCATCGCCTATTTGTCCGGTTGAAACATTCAAACGACGTGCTTTTTGTCGGTCAATAATGATAGGTAATTCGGGTTTCCCTTGCTCTACATCAAGCTTTAATTCTTCAATGCCTAAAATATTTTTATTTTTGATAAATTGTTTGATGTCTTCGGCAATAGCCAATAATTTTTCGTAATCATCGCCTGCAATTTCAATATTAATCGGCGATCCCGCAGGCGGACCTTCAGAAGGCCTGTCAACAATAATGTCCACTCCCGGAATATCCTGCAATAAAGCCCTGATTTCAATTAAAACATCTTCGGTATCAATGTTTCCACGTTCAATAAATTTGACAAAATCTACAGTTATGCGGGCTTTATTTGGGCTTGTTCCGCCATCCTGACTTCTTTTTGGATCGCTTGTCCCTTCACCAACTTGTCCGATTACAGAAGTAATTAAATCGTTTTTTCCGTTGACTTCATATTTTTTTAAATAATTCTGAATTCTATTTTCAACGTTTGTTGAAAGATTATTGGTGACTTCAATATCGGTTCCAATAGGAAATTCTAGGTAAACATATACTTGTTTTGGCGGTGTTTTTGGGAAGAAAAGTTTTTTTGGAGGAAATGCCTTAAAAAGTAATATGGAAAACAGCAATAAACCAAATGTTCCAATAAAGAATATTCTTGGTCTTTTTCCTTTCAGGGCAAATTGTAAAGTGCGTTCATAATAATTTTCCAACTTCGGCAAAAATTTATTTTGAAACCATTCTGTGGCCGGCGATAAATATTTTGTGTTTATAACACGCAACAATCCCGCTAACGCAAGTAATAATCCGGCAGCATTTAGCCCTTTTATTCCTGAAATTAAGCCGCCAATAATTAAAATGACACCAACAAAAAATAACATGGAACTAAAAATCACTATTTTTTTAAAATTGACTTCATCTTCCTTAATTTTCATATAAACTGCTGTCAACACGGGGTTTATCACCAAGGCTACGAATAATGAGGAAGTTAATACAATGATTAAGGTAATTGGCAAATACCGCATAAATTCGCCCATCATTCCCGGCCAAAAAGCCAAAGGTAAAAAGGCGGCCAGCGTAGTTGCTGTTGAGGCAATGATTGGCATGGCAACTTCACCTACGCCATATTTAGCGGCATCAATTTTTGAGTAGCCTTCATCTAACAAACGATAAATGTTTTCAACCACAACAATTCCATTATCCACCAGCATTCCCAAGGCAATAACCAAAGAAAATAACACCATGGTATTTAAGGTTACGCCCAAAGCATTTAATATAATGAACGACATAAACATGGATAATGGAATGGCAATTCCCACAAATAAGGCATTTCTTATTCCGAGGAAGAAAAGCAACACCAAAACCACCAAAATAATTCCCAGAATAATGCTGTTTTCCAAATCGGAAACCATGGTTTTTGTGTCGTTTGTTTGGTCGTTTGTTTTTGAAATGTTTAAATTAGAAGGGAAGTAACTTTCTTTTGCCTTCGCAATAATGGCATCAATTTGGGTTGAAGCATTTATTAAATTTTCACCGCCACGTTTTGTAACATCAAGCATTACAACAGGTTGTGAAAATTCACGTGCGTAGCTTTGTTTTTCCTGCTCTTTAAAAGTAACGATCGCAATATCGCGCAAGTAAACAATATCTTCGTTTTCCTGTTTTACAATGATGTCTGCAATTTCATCGGCCGATTTAAATTCTCCAATAACACGAACATTTCTGCGCAACCCATTTTCCAATAAGTCGCCTCCGGAAACCGTCATGTTTTCATTTTGAATGGCTTGTGCAATATCATTAAAGCTGATTTTGGAAATTTCCATTTTGTATAAATCCACGCTAATTTCCATTTCCTTATCCTGAATACCTCGGATATCAACTTTTGAAATTTCTGGAACTTTTTCAATTTCATCTTCTAAATATTCTCCATATTCCTTAAGTTCATCCATAGAAAAATCGCCCGATAAATTAATGTTCATAATAGGCATCAATTCAGCGAAATTTAACTCTTTCACATTGGGGTCGGCGGGTAAATCCTTTGGAAAATCTTTGTCCGATTTTGCGATATCAACTTTATCTTTCACTTTTCGCAAAGCTTCGGTAGGCGTAACGCTAAAATCAAAAGTCACTTTTATGGATGAAAATCCTTCAATTGACGTGGAGGTAATTTCATCAACCCCCGAAATACCGTTTATTTCTTTTTCTAGCGGACGTGTAATTAATTTTTCAATATCTATCGCAGAGTTTCCCGGATAAGCCGTAGATATAAATATTTCTGGCACAACAATTTCAGGAAATGCTTCTCTTGGCATACTTTGATAAGAAAAAATTCCTGCCAAAAAAATCATTCCAATAATTACAAACACGGTCATTTTGTTGTGAATTGACCAAGTTGAAAGTTTGAATTCTTTTAATACTTTACTCATTTTGATGCTTTTCTAAGTGTTTTGGCAGAATTAATTTTTGCTTATTTTAACGTGGTCTCCCTCTTTTACAAATCTCGCGCCTGCATTTACCAGCGTGTCGGTTTCCTTCAATCCTGCACTTACAAATATTTCGTGGTTGTATTCGTTGCCAGCTGTAATCAAATTTTTAACCACTTTTTGTTCATTATTCTCTGAGACAACCGTAAATACATAATCTTTTCCGTTTTGGTCTTGTTGCACCAATGCGGCAGGAATTATGATTCCTTTTGTTTCAAAATCCACTATTTTTATGTCGGCCAATAAATTAGGTTTGATACTTTGGTCTTTATTCTCCAAATTAATACTGATTTTAAAGCTTCGGTTTGCTGGATTGATATAATTTCCCACTTGAGAAATTTTCGATTTTATTTCTTTATTTATGGAAGTAAAATGAACCACCGTTTCAGTTCCCGCTTTAATAATTGGCAAATAAGTTTCCGTAATTTCAGCTTCAACATACATATTGTCTATATTTAACAATCTTACTATTGGCATTTGTGGACTTGTAAGCTCTCCCAATCTCGGGAAAATTTCATCAACCACACCGCTAAAAGGTGCCGTAATTCTCATTTTTCTGGCTTGGGTTTTTAAAGTAGCTAAATTGTTTTCTAAACTTTCTTTTTGTGCTTTTGCCTGAAGATATTGCATTTCTGAACCTATTTTTTGGTTCCAAAGTCTTTCTTGTCGTTCAAAAGTTGTTTTTGCCAAACTTAATTGGGTGTTTAGTTCATTAATGCTGTTTTTGATGGCTGAATCATCCAATTGTATTAGTAATTGTCCTGCTGCAACTTTTTGGCCTTCTTTTACGAGAATGGCAGTTACGTTTCCTCCCAATTCCGGACTTATTTCAATATTTTTATTGGCTTTTGCAACACCTTGAATTTCAAGAAAGTGTTTGAAAATATCATTTTTGACAGGAAGAATTGTAACTGTTTGAAGGTTTTTGTCGGAATCTAATTTTGAGATTTCTGCTTCCACCGATTTTAGTACGGCGTTTAAGCTGTCTATTTTAGTCACCAAAACTGTTTTTTGGGTGTTTAATTCTTCTAATGACGTTTTTTCGGTTTCTTTTCCGCAAGATATAATGAGTGCGGATGCAATAAAAAGGAGTGTTATTTTTTTCATGTTAGTCATTTTCTATTGGTTGATTGGTGTGTTTAACGCGTTGTCTAATGCTGCTTTATTGGAAATAACATTAAGCATTGCCTGTAAATAGTTTTGTTGCATGGTGTATAATTGTCTTTGCGCTTCCAGCAATTCAAAACTTGTTGAAATTCCTTCAAAAAATTTGATTTGCTGTTTATTTTCTATGCGTTCAGCCAAACTCAAATTTTGTTTGGAAGTTTCATATTCTTCAAGGCTGAAATTGTAATTTGTTTTGGCCGATTCTAATAAAAGATATAATTGTTGTTCGGTTTCGGTGAGATTTGTTTTGGCTTTTTCGAGTTCAATTTTAGCTTGTTGCGTTCTTGAACTTCGTGCTAAACTGCTAAAAATGGGGATTTCTAAACTAACGCCCAATAATGATGAATCGAACCATTTTTGTTGCTTTTTTAAAAAATCAAAATTTTCGCCAAATCCGGCATATCCAAAGTTCACAAAACTTTTTAAAGTTGGCAATGCCCTGCTTTGTTCTAGTTTCACCAACAGTTCATTCGCTGTTTCCGTATTTTTTGCAATTTTAAAATCGATATGGTTTTCAACTGCTAAATCCGAGGAAACCAATTCCAACTTGATATTTTCTTTGGCAAGATTTGCTAAGGAATCTGTTAGTATTACTGAAGCATCAATATCCAATCCCAACGTTATATTCAACATTTTATAGGCAATCGTTTTTAAGTTTTTGGTTTTTGAAAGTTGGCTTTTAACAGATGATAAGGTGATTTTCAGCTGTTCCACATTTTCTTCTTCAATAAATCCATTTAAAAAAATTTGGTTGGTTTCCTCCAGATTTTTTTCTAAAGTTTTAATGTTTTTTTCTATAATCGAAATGCTTTCTTCGCTTAATAACACATTTCCGTAGGCATTAATAACGGCTTCCCTAATGCCAAGTTCGGTTTTTTCTTTTGCGTTTTCTGAGATTTTTAAATATGTTTTAGCCGATTGCAAACCCACTAAATACGATCCGTCAAAAACAAGCTGGTTTAAAGTTGCGGTGGCATTCATATTGTGTTTTGTGCCAAATTCAATTTCAGTGAATTCACCCGGATTGCCGCCAAAAAATTCTGCCGGCAATAATGAAACCTGCTGTTTAATCCACCTTTGATAATCTATTTTCGCGCTAATTTCCGGTAAGCCAATAGTGGTGGTTTCCCATTTTTTCTTTTTTGCAATTTCAACATCCCTGTCTGCATTTATGGAAGCATAACTATTTTTTAAGGCATAATCTATGGCTTGTTTTAATGACAATGAGGTGCTTTCCTGAGCATTTATGTGAAAACTAAAAAGTATTCCAAACCCTATAATTATTATTTTTTTCATGCTGAAATCCCGTTTTTTTCTATTTGTTCTTCTAAAATTTGTAATCCTTTTGCAGTGGCCAAAGCTCTTGTATGATATTCAAGTACACATAATTCTAATTTGTTAATGGTATTTTTATTATAGGTATATAAACTGGAATCGTGAACGCTTAACATTAATGAAAAGTAGAATTTGGTGGTAATTTCCAAATTGATATCTTTTCTGTAAAGTCCTTCTTGGATTCCTTTTTCTATATTATTGGTGATGCACTCTTTAAAAACGGAAAGTTCATTGGCAATAATTTTTTTATAGGTTTTTGGATAGTATTTTTCCAGTTGATACATTGGTGAATCATCGGAATTTTTGAACAACTCTTTAAAAGTTTTTTTTATTTCATAATTTTCCTCAATGGCATTGTATCCCATAGCGCAAATACTGGTGATAGTTTTGTGCATTCCATCTTGAAAATAACAAGCAGCTTCATCAACAAGTTCCACTTTATTTTTATAGAATTTATAAATTGTTTTTTTCGAAATGCCTAAATCGTTGGCAATATCATCCATCGTCACACTTTTAAATCCGTATTTTAAAAATATTTCGCAGGCTTTTTTTAAAATGGTTTCCTTCATAATAAATTTATGCAAGTTAATTTGAGGTTGCAAAGATACAAATGGAAACTTTAAAAACAAAAAAAGTTTCCATAGTTTTTTATATTTAGTGCAAATATATTTTATCCAATTTTTAATTAGCCTTTAATGATGTATTTTTACAACAAATTTGTATCAAAATGGTGTATATTGAAACTTATAAAGAAAATTTTGTTAGTTATTTAAGTGAACAAATTAAAGTAAAAGAACCTGTTAATTTATATGAACCAATACTATATATTCTTCAGATTGGCGGAAAACGCCTGCGTCCTGTTCTAACTTTAATGACTTGCGACTTATTTAACGGAAACGTAAAACAAGCTTATGATGCCGCGTTGGCCATAGAAATTTTTCACAATTTTACTTTAGTGCATGACGATATTATGGACAGCGCCCCAATAAGAAGAGGGGAAGAAACGGTACATAAAAAATGGGATATCAATACCGGAATTTTATCGGGCGATGCTATGATGATTATGGCTTATCAATGTTTTGAAAATTATGAAGAGCCTATTTTTAAAAAGTTGTTGAAATTATTCAGCAAAACTTCGCTTGAAGTTTGTGAAGGACAACAATTAGACATTGATTTTGAATCCAGAACTGACGTCACCATTCCTCAATATATAAAAATGATCACTTTTAAAACATCGGTTTTGGTTGCTGCGGCCATGAAAATGGGTGCCATTATCGCCAAAGTGGATGATGCTGAAGCTGAACTTATTTACGATTTTGGGTTAAACCTCGGAATTGCGTTTCAATTGCAGGACGATTATTTGGATACTTTTGGTGACGAAGCGCTATTTGGAAAACAAATAGGAGGGGACATTGCCGAAAACAAAAAGACATTTTTGTATTTAAAAGCCATGGAAGTTTGCGAGATTGCCGATAAAGAAAAATTGAGAGATTTATATACTACCAAAAATAATAACGATCATAAAATAAAGGAAGTAACGGAAATATTCAAAAGCAATAATATTTCTGTGATTACAATTCAGAAAATTGAAAGTTATACCAATAAGGCATTTCAAATTTTGGATAAATTATCTATTTCTGATGATAAAAAGACCATTCTTAAAAATTTTGGAAACAGTTTAATGAAACGCACCATTTAATTTTACCCGCAAAAAATTCACTGGAATTGCTAAAATCAATTGAAGTTGAAAATTTATACGTGCGATTGATTGAGCAGTTAAATAAAGATTTTCATTTGGCAAATGTGCCCATAAGTTTTGATGTCACAAATTCACCGGTTCAACTAAAAAAACAATTGTTTGAAGTTTTATTGAATTTAATCACCAACCAATATGATGATTATTTAAACCTTTTGTACAGAATTGATGTGGCGGAAAGCGAATTGGCCAAATTGAAAAATAATAATTTAACGACAAGCATTGAAGAAATAGCCTATTTGGTTTTAAAAAGAGAATATCAGAAAGTATGGTTTAAGCAAAATTTCGATAAAATTTAAGTCAATTAAATCAACAATAAATCTATTACGCAAAAGGTTACAGCCGATTTAATAAAATTTTAAAAATTGATTAAAATTATTGTGCATAAGCGAAAATAGTGGTAATATTGCAAACCAGTTTTAGGTCCCATAGCTCAGCTGGTTAGAGTACCTGACTCATAATCAGGGTGTCCTTGGTTCGAGCCCAAGTGGGACCACAAAAGAAAGAAGATTTACATTTATTGTAGATCTTTTTTTATTTTACAAAACAGGCGAGAAGTTTATCCCGAGCGGAGTCGAG
>PHDE01000083.1 GCA_002842505.1 Bacteroidetes bacterium HGW-Bacteroidetes-3
ATGAGTGGGAACAATTAAACGTAAAAGTTAAAAACTTAACAAAAGCACCTATTTTTATTGATGATTCCCCTTCATTATCCATTTTCGATTTACGGGCAAAAGCGCGCCGATTGGCATCACAACACGGCATAAAAGTTATCATTATTGATTATTTACAGCTAATGACCGCCGGTACTTCACAAAAAGGCGGCGGAAACCGTGAACAGGAAATTTCAACCATTTCAAGAAATTTAAAAGCATTGGCCAAAGAATTGAATATTCCCGTAATAGCACTTTCCCAGTTATCGCGTGCTGTTGAAACCCGCGGAGGAAGTAAACGCCCTTTATTGTCGGATTTACGTGAATCTGGAGCCATTGAGCAAGATGCTGATATTGTTACATTTATTTACCGTCCTGAATATTACGGACTTACAGAGTGGGATGATGAAGAAAGAACACCTTGTGAAGGTCAGGCAGAGTTTATTGTAGCGAAGCACAGAAATGGAGGGTTGGACAATATCCGACTTAAATTTACGGCTCATTTGGCACAATTCAGCAATTTGGATGACGGTATTGCAAATGAATTTCATTCGAAAATGAACAACGCCATTCCGCAACGTAATTTTGCGAGTGCCGAAGATGCTTTTGATGCGCCCAATAATTATGATGAAGATGATGTGCCGTTCTAAATTTGTGAATATTAAAACAAAAATTTATCGATTTTCAATAGTTAAAAAAGCATTGATAGCTATATTGTTGCTTTTTTCCCATGCCATTTTTGCATCATTTATATTAATTCCTATGGATGATGTTTCTCAAACTAATCATTTAAAAGCCTACGGAATTACCTATTGGTCACTTCAAAAAGGAAATACAGCCAAATGGCTGTTGAATTATGAAGGCGGTTCTTTTTTGTTGGAAGACAATGAGGCCACCAGAAACGAATGTAAAATTAGAGGCGTTACTTTTCATATAATTTCCGATACCGAAGCTGCAAAAATTTTGGAAAAAATAAGCAGTCCATCTCAAAATATGGAAGCTGTTACGCTTGAAAAAGCGCCTAAAATAGCCGTTTATTCCCCAAAAACGAGTTTGCCCTGGGACGATGCCGTAACCTTGGTGTTAACTTATGCCGAAATTCCTTTCGATGTTATTTATGATGAAGAAGTTTTAGAAGAAAAATTGGTTTTGTATGAGTGGTTGCACTTGCATCACGAAGATTTTACCGGACAGTATGGCAAATTTTATGGCGCATACAGAACAGCGCCTTGGTATATAGAACAAAAAAAAGAAGCCGAAGAATTGGCGAAAAAATTGGGGTTCAATAAGGTTTCAGAAGAAAAATTGGCTGTATCCAAAAAAATACGGGATTTTGTGATTGGCGGCGGTTTTATGTTTGCGATGTGTTCTGCCACCGATAGTTTCGACATTGCACTTGCCGCAGAAGGCGTGGATATTTGTGAAACTATGTTTGATGGAGATCCTTCAGAAATGGATTATCAGCAGAAAATAGATTTCAACAAAACGTTTGCATTTAAAGATTTCACCTTGGTCAGGAATCCAGAGGAATACGAGTTTTCTTCCATAGATATGACCCAGAAACGAAAAATAACCCGCACCTCCGATTATTTTTCATTGCAGGAATATTCAGCAAAATGGGATCCAATTCCAACCATGTTATGCCAAAATCACACCCAATTAATTAAAGGTTTTATGGGGCAAACAACCTCATTTGACAGGCTGACCATAAAATCGAACGTGCTGGTGATGGGCGAAAACAAATCAAACCGGGAAGCCCGTTATGTTCATGGAACAAAAGGCAAAGGAATGTTTACTTTTTATGGCGGACACGATCCAGAAGATTATCAGCATAAAGTTGGCGATCCAAAAACCGAACTTTCTTTGTATCCAAACTCACCGGGGTATCGATTAATTTTAAACAATGTGTTATTTCCCGCAGCGAAAAAGAAAAATCAAAAAACGTGATGTTAATAACAGCGCAATAAATATTTTTATTATTTCAGTGTTTCAAAATTCAAAAACAGTATTTTTGCTACCTTAAAATAAAATTTCAACAAATGCCAACAACACAACAATTGCAGGATTTTGCGCAACAAGTAAGAAGAGATATTGTTAGAATGGTGCACGCCGTAAATTCTGGACACCCAGGCGGTTCATTGGGCTGTAACGAGTTTTTAACCGTTTTATACCAAGAAGTAATGGATTATTCCACCAATTTCACAATGGACGGAAAAAATGAAGATCTGTTCTTTTTGTCGAACGGACACGTTTCTCCGCTTTTATACAGTGTTTTAGCGCGAAGCGGATTTTTTCCGGTGAGTGAATTGGCAACTTTCAGAAAATTAAATTCCCGATTACAAGGTCACCCAACAACACACGATGGTTTGCCGGGAATTCGTATTTCTTCTGGTTCTTTAGGACAAGGAATGAGTGTTGCCATTGGTGCTGCGCAAGCAAAAAAATTAAACGGCGATTCAAAATTAATATATTCTTTGCACGGAGACGGTGAAATGCAAGAAGGCCAAATTTGGGAAGCTGCGATGTATGCCGCCGGTAAAAAAATTGACAATTATATTGCAACAATAGATTATAACGGACAGCAAATTGATGGTGCAACGGACGATGTGTTGCCTTTGGGAAGTTTAAAAGCCAAGTTTGAAGCTTTTGGCTGGATTGTGTTGGATGTTGAAAAAGGAAACGATATTGAAAGCATTAAAAAGGGTTTGGCAGAAGCCAAATCGTTGACAGGAAAAGGAAAACCGGTTTGTATTTTATTGCATACCGTAATGGGAAATGGCGTAGATTTTATGATGTATACGCACGCTTGGCACGGAAAAGCGCCAAATGACGCGCAATTGGAAGATGCATTAAGCCAAAATCCGGAAACATTAGGGGATTATTAAAGCCCCCTAGCCCCCGAAGGGAGGACAGAGCGTAAATAAAATGTTCAGTGAACATTTTTAGCGAATGTGCCAGCTCGCGAAGGGGTATTTAAAATATTAAAAGTAGGGACAGGTCGCGACCTGTCCGTTCAAATTTTAATTATTATTAATTTTTCATTATTCATTAAAAAAAATGAAAATAGGAATTGTTTGTTATCCAACATTTGGAGGAAGTGGCGTAGTGGCGACAGAATTGGGTATGGCGTTGGCGCAAAGAGGCCACCAGGTTCATTTTATAACCTATAAACAACCGGTACGGCTTGATTTAATTTCACACAACATTCATTTTCACGAAGTTTTTGTGGAAGAATATCCTTTATTTCATTTTCAGCCTTATGAACTGGCGTTGTCCAGTAAAATAGTTGAAGTAGTACAATTGTACAATTTAGAAATATTGCATGTACATTATGCCATTCCGCATGCGTATGCAGCTTATATGGCGAAACAAATGTTGAAGGAAAAAGGAATTGACATTAAGGTGGTCACTACTTTGCATGGGACAGATATCACTTTGGTTGGAAGCCATCCAAATTACAAAACAGCCGTAGAGTTCAGTATCAACAATTCTGATGTAGTTACCACAGTATCAGAAAGCTTACGTAAAGATACAATGAGGTTATTTAACATCAGAAATGAAATAAAAGTTATTTATAATTTTATCGATTTTGAAAAATATCCCGAAATTCATTCAGAAGAGTGTAAAAGGCATACGATTGCAAGGGAGAATGAGCGCATTATTACGCATGTGAGCAATTTGCGTCCGGTAAAGAGGGCTACTGACGTTATGACCATTTTTTATAAAATCCAGAAAGAAATTCCTTCAAAATTACTGTTGATTGGTGAAGGGCCAGACAGGGAAAACATTGAATGTCAAGCAAAAGAATTGGGGATTTTGGACAAAGTTTTATTTTTGGGAAACAGCAATGAGGTAAATAAGTTACTTTGTTATTCCGATTTATTTTTATTGCCTTCAAAAACCGAAAGTTTCGGCTTGGCGGCTTTGGAAGCAATGGCTGCCAGAACGCCGGTTATTTCAACAAATTCGGGTGGTTTGCCTGAAGTTAATATTCAAGGCGTTACCGGATTTTTAAGTAATGTTGGAGATACCGATGAAATGGCAAAAAACGGCATTTATATTTTAGAGGATGCTGGTCGTTTACAGCAATTTAAACTAAATGCTTTAGCGCAAGCCAAAAAATTTAGTTTAGACAATGTTTTGCCCGCATATATGGAAGTTTACAAAGAAGTGATCAACAATAACTTTTAAGCATTGTAATAATTCAAAGCCTCAATTAGTAACGATTTTTCAACTTTACAATCTAATTTAAATTGTTCAAAATTAGTTAGTAACACAAAATTTACTTGTCCGCCCACATTTTTTTTGTCATGAATTAAAAGATTAAGAATTCCTTCATAATCAAGCACATCAATTTCTGCTTTTTTATAAATGCCCAAAATTGTTTCTTTGATTGATTTTAATTGTTCTGAAGGAAAATTCAATAATTTTTGTGAAATAAAGGCTTCCGTGACCATTCCAATGGCGATGGCTTCTCCGTGCGTTAAGTTTTCTTTGTCTTCCGATTCCAAAAAATACGATTCAATGGCGTGGCCCAACGTATGGCCGAAGTTTAAAATTTTTCGCAATCCCTTTTCTTTGGGATCTTTGGTAACCACTTCATTTTTAATTTCAATGGAACGATGAATTAATTTAGAGATGGCACTGATATTTATTTCTTTAAATTTTTTTATTTCATTCCAAAGTTTAACATCATAAGTAATTCCGTATTTAATAATTTCTGCCAATCCGGAACGCAATTCACGGTCGGAAATCGTTTCCAAATAACGAGGATCAATCAGCACCATTTCTGGATCCGAAAACAAGCCAATCTGATTTTTTAAAACGCCCAAATCCACACCGGTTTTTCCGCCAACAGAAGCATCAACCATACTCAATAAGGTTGTGGGAATGTTTATAAAAGCAATTCCGCGTTTAAAAGTGGAAGCCACAAATCCGCCCAAATCCGTAATCACGCCGCCGCCTAAATTGATCATCAGGCTTTTTCTGTCGGCGCCCAATTCTGTTAATGCGTGCCAAACTCCAGAGCAGGTATCCAAATTTTTATTGACTTCACCGGCTTCAATCTCAATAATTTCAATTTCGGCTTCCGTTTCTAGTTGAGGAAGCAGAATAGGCAAACAATAATTATTGGTATTTTCATCAACTAAAATAAAAATGGTTGAAGGGCGGTTTTCAGAAATATAAACATTAAGTTTTCTGTAAGCGTCTTCCTTAAAGTTTACGTAGTAATTATTGGATAAAATAGGTTGCATGTTGGATAATATTTTGTGCAAATTAAAGGTAAAAAAATCAAAAAATAAACACTTTGTGGGTATCTTTGTACAAATAGAATCTACAATGAAAAAAATATTTGACAATACTGAAGTTGCCTTTGCTTTAAAAACAAATTCAGAGCTTGAAAGAGCCTATTATTTGTTTGAAATGATTAAACGCGAGCCACTTGTTAAAATAGGCACAGCCGTTACAAAATTTGCCCTTAAAACGCATTTACCTGTTGAAGGAATTATCAGAGCTACCGTTTTTGATCATTTTTGTGGTGGTGTCACCGAAATTGACTGTATGCCAACAATTGATAAAATGTACACCAAAAATGTACACTCTGTTTTGGATTATTCTGCTGAAGGCAAAGAAATTGAAGAACAATTTGATTTGGCGATGGAAAAAACCTTGAACACCATTAAATTTGGCACAGAAAAACCAAGTATTCCATTTGCGGTGTTTAAACCATCAGGATTTGGCCGCTTGGAAATTTACCAAAAAGTAACAGAAGGAGAACAATTAGATGGTCATGAAACCGTAGAGTGGAAGCGAATTAAAGAAAGATATGATATTGTGAGCAAAGCAGCCCATGAAGCAAATGTTCCTTTATTGATTGATGCTGAAGAAAGCTGGATGCAACTTGCCGCTGACGATTTAATTGAAGAAATGATGGAAAAATACAATAAAGAAAAAGTGATTGTATTTGGAACCTTACAATTATATCGTTGGGATCGTTTGGATTATCTTAAAAAATTGCACAGCCGCGCTAAAGAAAAAGGTTTTAAAATAGGTGAAAAATTGGTGCGTGGCGCTTATATGGAAAAAGAAAGAGAACGCGCGGATGAATATGGTTATAAAGATCCAATTTGCAAAAACAAAGTTGCTACCGATAAAATGTACAATGATGTTTTGGAATATATGGTAAATAACATAGATGATATGGCTATTTTTGCCGGAACACATAATGAAGACAGCTCTGCTTTATTTATGGGTTTAATTGACAAATACAGTTTAAACAAAAACGATAAACGGCTTTGGTTCGGACAATTATATGGCATGAGCGATCATATAAGTTATAATTTAGCAGCAGCTAGTTACAATGTTGCTAAATATTTGCCTTTTGGCCCCGTTCGCGACGTGATGCCTTACTTAATAAGACGTGCCGAAGAAAATACTTCTGTGGCCGGACAAACAAATCGGGAACTTGAACTGCTGAAAAGGGAACGTGAAAGACGTAAAATATAATATTGGGTTGAAATAATATTCAAAAAGACTGTCAGAAATGGCAGTTTTTTTTATGATATTTTTAAAGATCATAATTCTTAATAAATACGGTTTAATTCTAATATGAACAGCAATTTATTTATAGCTGTTTCGGGCGTTTCCCGCCTGCTGGCGGGTTGGGCTTTTCGTTACAATCTTTTTTTATTCGCCAAAAGGGCGAATAAAAAAAGGATTTTCACTGCAATCCCTAACGCAAATGCTGTTGTAAATAGAACTAAGCCATAAATACTAATTATTGCTTTTAAAATCTGCTTTTAATCCATAATATCAAGTATTTAGAAAAACAAGATTTTTAAAAAAGGCAATTGTAACATAATTAACATCAATGATAACAGCTAGTTAAGTGCTTAAAAGCATAAAAATCATTATGAAACTTTTGTGATATAAAACAAAATAAAACAACTACTTTTGCATCGCCTAAAAAATTAGAACATGCAATCTATCAGAAACATCGCTATTATAGCCCACGTTGACCACGGTAAAACGACTTTGGTTGATAAAATTATTGATCAAGCCCATATTTTAGATGAACGAAAAGTTCGTACAGAATTATTACTGGACAGCAATGATTTAGAAAGAGAAAGAGGAATTACCATATTGTCGAAAAACGTGTCTATTATTTATAAAGGCGTAAAAATCAATATTATTGATACTCCTGGTCACGCCGATTTTGGCGGTGAAGTTGAAAGGGTATTAAATATGGCCGACGGTGTTTTGTTGTTGGTAGATGCTTTTGAAGGTCCAATGCCACAAACACGTTTTGTTTTAGGTAAAGCGCTTGAGTTGGGCTTAACCCCAATTTTAGTGGTGAATAAAGTTGATAAAGAAAATTGTACCCCTGATATAGTGCACGAAAAAGTATTCGATTTAATGTGTGCTTTAGATGCAACTGAAGAACAACTTCATTTTGCAACAATTTACGGTTCAGCCAAACATAATTGGATGAACACCGATTGGAGAGAACAAACTGATAATATTATTCCGTTATTGGACGCCATATTAGAAAATATTCCCGAAGCTCCTTATTATGAAGGAACTGCCCAAATGCAAATTACGTCATTAGATTTTACGTCGTTTGTTGGCCGTATAGCTATCGGACGTGTTTATAGAGGTGATTTGGTGGAAGGCAAAGATTATGCGATTTGCAAAGCTGACGGCAGCTTTAAAAAAGTGCGCATCAAAGAACTTCATACTTTTGAAGGTATGGGTAAAGATAGGGCGGCTTCTGTAAGAAGCGGTGATATTTGTGCGATAACCGGTATTGAAGGTTTTGAAATTGGTGATACCATTGCAGATCTTGAAAATCCGGAACCATTAACAAGGTTAAAAGTGGATCAACCTACTATGAGTATGTTGTTTACCATTAATAACTCGCCTTTTTACGGAAAAGAAGGAAAATTTGTAACTTCCCGTCATTTGCGTGACAGATTGTATAAAGAAATTGAAAAGAATTTGGCTCTTAGGGTAGAAGATACGGATAGTGAAGACCGATTTAATGTTTTCGG
Source organism: Bacteroidetes bacterium HGW-Bacteroidetes-3 (assembly GCA_002842505.1). GTDB lineage: Bacteria > Bacteroidota > Bacteroidia > Flavobacteriales > Flavobacteriaceae > Lutibacter. Next base: position 8,070 of record PHDE01000083.1, read on the forward strand.
ACGCGGAATTTTGCATTTATCTGTATTGATTGAAACAATGCGTAGAGAAGGATACGAATTACAAGTGGGAAGGCCGCAAGTAATTATGAAAGAAATTGATGGCGTTAAATGTGAACCTATGGAAACACTGGTAATTGATGTTCCTGAAGAATCTTCAAGTAAAGTAATTAATCTGGTTTCCTTGAAAAAAGGAGATTTATTAATTATGGAGCCTAAAGGTGATTTACAACATTTAGAATTTTCAATTCCATCTAGAGGTTTAATAGGTTTGCGTAATAAATTGTTGACTGCAACAGCCGGTACAGCTATTATTAACCACAACTTTGTGGAATTCGGCCCTTATAAAGGTGATTTTAATGATGTAGTGAATGGGGCTTTAATTTCTGCGGAAGCCGGAAAAGCAACCGCTTATGCAATTGATAAGTTAGGAGACAGAGGTATTTTCTTTATTGATATCAACCAAGAAATTTACAAAGGACAAGTGGTTGGTGAAAATAACCGACAAGATGATATGTCCATTAACCTTATTAAAGGTAAAAAATTGACAAACGTTCGTAAATCAGGAACAGACACTGCCGTAAACATTGCGCCTAAAAAAGAATTTTCATTGGAAGAATGCATGGAGTATATTAAGGATGATGAATATTTAGAAGTAACGCCACAAAGTTTACGTATGCGAAAAATTAATTTCAAGTAAAGCTAATATTCAACTATATAAAAGCGCTTTCATTGATTTGGAAGCGTTTTTTTTTGTAAAAAATAAGTAATTGGACTTTCCAAAGTCAATATACCAAATCATAAATTGGCTTAATGGAGTAGGTGTAGAGGCTAATTTTAAGCCATTTAAAATATATATTAACCGTACTTATTAACAATTTTTAAAATTTATTTAAAAATTAATGTCATTTTTTTCTTCCTAAAAATTATATGCCAATAAAATTATAATGGTGCTTTTTCACCTTAATCAATTCCTTAAAATCAGGCGTAAATAAAGGGATTTGTGGAAAAGAATGGTTCAATTAAATGGCAATGAATCAGATGATTCCACCCAAGAAATTTGGCTTTTTCTCCTGTTTCAGAAAATTAAAATGAAAGTTTTTAACAAAAAAATTTGGTTGTTTTAATTTTTGTACATACATTTGATGTATATACAATAGTAGTATAGATAATTGTTGTCCCCCCGAAGTTGAACAAAAATGATAATAAGGATGCGCAAAGCTTACCTGATTATACAATTGAGAATATATTGCATACAGGTAATTGGATGAATGAAAAGTTTTCAGATCATTTAAAACAATATGCTTTATCCATTCAACAATATCAGGTTTTACGTTCTTTAAGAGAATTGAATGGCGAACCCTCAAATCTTTTGGCATTGCAAGCCGAAATGGTGAGTAAAAACAGCAATACAACCCGTTTGGTTGAAAAACTGCGATTAAAAGGTTTGATAAGCAGAATTCAAAGTGAAGAGAATAGGAGGATGGTAGAAATTAGAATCACGGAGAAAGGTTTAAATCTGTTAGCCGAAATTGACGATGTTCATTCAGAATTTAAAAAAGACATTGTTGAAGGCTTAACAGAAGATGAAATTCTGACATTGAACAAATTATTGGAGAAAATTAGGAATAAATAAATCAACCCCGAATAAAATTGGTTATTTTAAAATAATGAGTTACACCCCTAACAAGTTATTATTAAGAAACCAAAACAGTAAAAATTAATTACGTAGTAAGAATTAATTAAGTAACAGTAAGAATAAAAGCAAAAAATTAATAGTAAGAAATTAATTTGGTAAGAAAAAAATAGTAAGAACCTTTAAATCCGGAAGAATTTATGAGAAAGTAAATCAACCCCTTGGAGGTAGTGTCACTGTAGTCACATACTTAAAAAAGCAATCCGAAAATGCTTTATATAAAGTTAGATGGTTAGTAAGAACTTTGATGCTGCCTCTTTTTATTAAAATTTGAAAGAAGAGGAATAAATTAATTACCCCAAAATCCAAAACCCCAAGACATGAGTTCAATATTATTAATTGTATTCATAATTATTTCTATTGCTGTTACATTTTGTGACAGCGCGTTTCAAAGCAGCATTAAAATTTCAATGGCTTTGAAATATTTTTATACTAAAGATTTACCTGATTTAAAGCAACATAATTTGTTGGAATCAGGTAAATTTTTATGTATCATAAAAAGCAGCCGCAACACATTTATCCAAAAGCCACCTTTCCCACAACGGTAACCGGAAGATAAATACTGCGGCTGTATTTTTTTATTGAAAAGCAGCAAAACCGTTAAAGAACTGTTTTAGATAAACCAAATAAAATTTCGTTTTCTTTAAGAGAATTAAAGAACTGATTATAAAATATTAATTGAAAATTTTTGAATTATGATTTTAATTGAGAAAAATACCGTAAAAAGAAAAAGGACTAAATTAAATCGTATCTACATAAATACACTGATGCCATATTTTAAATTTAGAAATAGCCGTGGAAGTTTAATTAGTCCGAAAAAGTGTTGTATTGCCTTATAAAAGGAGAAAAATTGTTGTCCCCACAAATAAAAAAAACAGTTGTAACTATCTTTTAATTGTCGTCCCCACAACGGTAGTATAAAAAAGATATAGCTATTACAACTGCTTTTTGAAATTTCATTTCCTAAAAACAGCCGCGAAAATCTCGAAAAAAAACTGTCGTCCCCACGAAATTTTTTTTACTGCAAGCATCACGACTGTAAATTTTTTAGCCTATTCTAAAAATAGCATAAAAAATTAAAAATTCTTGAATATTTTTTTACTGCCGTAAATGTAAAATATATCATGTATAATTCCAATTATTTTTTGCTTTAATTTTAGGATATTTTTGTCTTTATTATGGATAAATTTACCTAATTTTAAGAACTTTCAAAATATTATAATGAAACGAGCCATAACAAATTTTGATACACACAGAAATGATTAATGGTGAACTGCATCTGTACCAATAAAAAATAAATAATAAACAGATGAAAAATATCAGCTTCTCGCATACTATTATTGTTTCTGAAAATGACATTGATACGTTAAATCATGTGAACAATGTTACCTATTTACATTGGGTACAAAATGTTGCCCAATTGCATTGGAGTTTACTCAGCAATTCGGAGATAGACCACAAATATGTTTGGGTTGTCATTAGACATGAAATTGATTATTTCTTGCCGGCGATTTTACATGATAAGATTGTTGTAAGTACTTATATTGGTGATTCTTATGGCGTAAAATCCGAACGTTTTGTTGAAATTAGGAAAGGCGATAAATTATTGACAAAGGCAAAAACTATATGGTGTTTATTGGATAAAAATACGATGAAACCCGTTAAGTTTCCTGCAGAAATAATGGCCATTCTTCAGTCAAAAAAGGAATAAATCAACACAGGTTTTTCATCTAAAAAAGCCTGTTTTTTTCCTCAATCCATTTCGACATATATTTTGTGCTTTGTATGGTGTGATGCAACAACATAGCGCCGATAAAGTTTTTAAATCGGTGTTTTGCTATATTTTTTTTAATTTTTTCAATTTTACTCAGCAGCTTTCCTTCATATTTTTCTTTTGAATAACAAGTATTTATGATTTCAACGCCATTTAGTTGTGCATTATTCCAAAGATTTTCATCGGTATATAATTCAATCGATTTTAAGGCAAATTCAGTTGGATCATCTTCAATAAATCCGTTCCATGGCAATTTATTGTGCATTGCCTCGGCGCCAATGTTTGTGGTAACACTAGGCGTTCCAAATTGCATGGCATCAATTAGTTTTCCCTTTAAACCAGCTCCAAACTGAAGCGGTGCCAAACAGACTTTAGCATTTGTAAAAACATCTGCTGTATTTTCTGCCCATCCTTTTATGATAAATCCTTCTTTTTTATTGTGCAACTGTTGCACTTTTTCTGTGACATAAGCGCCATAAATATGCAATTGGGCTTCTGGTAATTTTTCGCGTATCAACGGCCAAATAACGGTTTTTAAATGTTGAACGGAATTCCAATTGGGTTCGTGCTTAAAATTTCCTATGGAAATAAAATGATTTCGATCTTTAAAATCAGGATAGGAATGAAGTGTTTCTAAATTTATGTTTTTCAATAAAAAAGGCACATATTGCAGCAACGCTTTGTCGATTTTGAATGTCTTTTTTAACAATTTCATTTCATATTTTGAAATAATAAGCGTTAAATCACAGCGAAAAATACTGGCAATTTCACGTTTTGCCAAATCGCTTTTTAAATGTTTTAAAGAAACTTTTACATTATTTTGATAGGCGACTTGTCTGGCCTTCCTCAAAAAATGCAAGTCCTCCGTATCTAAAATTCTGATGGCTTCCGGACAATTATCTGCGATTCTCCATCCAAATTGTTCTTCTATTAAAAATCGGTCAAACAAAACAAATTCTGGATTTATTTCTTTAATTAACGCATCAAAACTTACGTTATTTAACTGAATATCAAATGATTGAATGTTTAAAATTTCCAAATCAAATGACTTTTCTGTTTTAGAAGCTGCACAAACAAAAATTATTTTAAAATCATTTTTTTGAAAAAATTCCATAAGCTGAAGCATTCTGCTTCCGGCAGCTGTTGAATTGGGTTCAGGCCAAACAAATCCAATAATTAAAAGGTTTTTCATCTGTTTATCTTTTATTTTTTATTGGTAATCCCGAAAATTCGGGACTGTTCGCCATTAATCATTCCCTTGTGTATCAAAATTTGTTATGCTCGTTTCATCTGTTTATTATTTATTTTTTATTGGTACAGATGCAGTCGCCATTAATCATTTCTGTGTGTATCAAAATTTGTCATGGCTCGTTTCATATTAATCAAAAATAGCTATTTATTGATTTAATTACACAAAAGTGGGCATAAAAAAACCTGAATTTTATTTTTCAGGTTTTTTAAATTTTTCAAGAATCATTTTTTAGGAAATCCAACCTTCTTTAGCTGATTTTCTTGAAAGAAAAATTAACAATATGGCAATAATAATAACCACGAATGACCATATCATATGAATTGTTGATACTTCCATATCACTTTGAATAAGGAAGTTGTAAGTAAATTGGGCAATTACGGAAATCAGCGATATGATAAAAAGAATTGTTGCCCATTTTTTCTTCATTAAAAGACCTACGCACCCAAATACGCCGGCAAAAACTGCAATAGCAAAAGCAGCGGTTACCCAAGCGGGAACATTGTTATAATATTCTTGTTCGGTTAGCGGAAGCGATTTTAAAACTTCTTCGGTCATATAAGCTTGGCCTAAATAGGCGACAACGCCCATAATATTCCAAAGTAAGGCTAAAACGCTAATTATCCAAAAAGCGGTTGTAGGTTTGTTGGAAGAATCCTTCATAATTAAAAGTGTTGGTTAGTGTTAAAAATTGGTTTCAGAATAATGAAATAAAATTAAGTAATTTATTGAAGATTAGCAAATTGTTTAAATTTACAAGAAGTTTCTTTAAAATTCAAATGGAATGGCTATATTTGCAAAAGTTTCAGTAAAAATTAAATAGCTATATTTAATTCATTCGGGGATGTGTCATTGAATAACTAGATAAATCATTGCGTAAATCAATCTTTCGTTTCAATTTTAAATGACAACCTTAACTGTTTGGGAAAAACAGATTTAACAATAAATTATAACATCAAAAAAATTAATGGCTGGATCGCAAGAAACCTTTGGTAAAAAAGAACGAGAAAAGAAGCGTTTAAAAAAGAAACAAGATAAACTTCTCAAAAAAGAAGAACGCAAAGCGGGCGGACAAGAAAGTGAGTTTATTTATGTGGATGAGTTTGGACAACTTACGGATACACCAATGGATCCATCCAGAAAAATAAAAGTGGATGCTTCAACCATAGAAATTGGGATTCCTAAAAAAGAAGACAGAGGCGAAGAAGAAGTTGCGCTAAAACAAGGGAAAGTTTCTTTTTATGATTCCTCAAAAGGTTTTGGTTTCATTATCGAAGGCCAATCACAAGAGAAATATTTTGTGCACGTAAGCGGCTTGTTGGATGAAATTAAAGAAAACGACAAAGTGAGCTTTGAACTGGAACGTGGATTGAAAGGAATGAACGCCGTTAGAGTTAAGAAAGTATAAGTTGAAATAAACAAATAATTAAAATCAAAAGCCGCTTTTTAAGCGGTTTTTTTATGAATTTTTTTTAAAGAATGGGTGCTTTAAATGAAATCAGAAGCAATTTTTAAACTGTTTAAAACAATCAAAGGCTCATTTTTCGCACAAATAATAAATAGTTAAAGCCTTATAAATAAGCGTATATTTGCACCTTTCAAAAAATAAAATTATGGCCACATTTTCAGCATTAGGAATTCGCAAAGAATATATTGAAGCATTAAAAGAACTGGGAATTAAAACACCTTCGGAAATTCAGGAAAAAACGATTCCAATTTTGTTGAATTCAAAGACCGATTTTATTGGATTGGCGCAAACCGGAACCGGAAAAACTGCTGCATTCGGATTGCCAATTTTGCACAGTATCAACCCTGCTTTGCCATATACCCAAGCCTTAATTTTGGCACCAACCCGCGAATTGGTGCAGCAAATAAAAAAACAGCTGTTTAAATTCACCAAGTATACCGACGATAAAATTTTTGTTGAAGGGGTTTATGGCGGTGAAAAAATAGTTATTCAAATGAAATCGCTTAAAAGAACCACGCATATTATTGTGGCTACTCCTGGCAGGTTATTGGATTTAATAGAAAGAGGAGAAGTTGATTTAAAGAAAATTTCAACCCTGGTTTTGGATGAAGCCGATGAAATGTTGAGTATGGGTTTTAAACAGGATTTAAACCGGATTTTAAAATTTACAAGCGGTTCAAGAAATACGTGGTTATTTTCTGCAACAATGCCCGAAGAAATTTTAAAAATCATAAAAACTTATATGGCGGCAAATACGCCTAAAGTTGCCGTAAACAAAAAGGATTTGGTGAATGTAAACATTACGCACCAATACATTAAAACCGAAGTAAAAGACAAGGTAAACTTG
>PHDE01000084.1 GCA_002842505.1 Bacteroidetes bacterium HGW-Bacteroidetes-3
GAGGCGACGCGCGAAAATTATTGAACATTTTTGAGTTGGTGGTAAATACTGAAAATGAGCCCATTAGAATCACAAACGAATTGGTGCTGTCGAAAATTCAAAAAAATACGGTGTTGTATGACAAAACCGGCGAACAACATTATGATATTGTTTCGGCTTTTATAAAATCGATACGAGGAAGCGATCCAAATGCTGCAGTTTATTGGTTGGCGCGAATGATTGAAGGCGGCGAGGACGCAAAATTTATAGCACGAAGAATGCTAATTTTGGCTTCGGAAGATATTGGAAATGCGAATCCGACTGCGTTGATTTTGGCAAATAACACGTTTCAGGCAGTGAATATCATTGGTTTTCCGGAATCGCGAATTATATTGAGTCAGTGCGCCGTTTATTTGGCGAGTTCGGCAAAAAGCAACGCCTCGTATGAAGCCATTGGAAAAGCGCAAACCATAGTAAAAGAAACGGGCGATTTATCGGTTCCGCTGCATTTAAGAAATGCACCAACTAAGCTGATGAAAGAATTGGATTACGGCAAAAACTACAAATATGCACACAGTTTTGAAAATAATTTTGCCGAGCAAGAATTTTTGCCCGATGAAATAAAAAACACCAAAATTTATGAACCCGGCAACAATGCACGCGAAAATACCATTAGGGAATTTTTGAAGAAATTGTGGAAGGGGAAATATGGTTATTAATTTCCTATCCCCAGCCTCCCGTACTAAAACGGGACAGGCTTTTCCGAAGGAAAGGGAGTTTGATTTGATATTCATAAAATATTTAGTTTTTTAATATAATTGGCAAAGTAAACTCGGTTGAAACAGGCATTGCTCTTTTTATTGCCGGCTGTAAATTGGGCAAGTTTTGCAAACTAACTGCAACAATGCTATCGAAATTGGGAAGCAGTTCTCTCGTTTTTTCTGAAATTTGGATAGAAGACAAACTGGTTTTACCCAAAACATCTATTTTTAATTTTACAAAAATTGTATCATTAATACTATCCTTAACGTTTAATTGAAATTCTTTTAAAGAAGCGTAAATATGTTGTGACATTTCCATTTGAAAGCAGATTTGCTGCTTTTCTTTGGAAGGAATGTCGGCGCAATTTGGGAAAAGCGGATAAGCATCTACCGAATTAAAATCCACAATGGTATCAATTTTTTGAATAGGTTCACGTTTTGTGTGCTGTTCAATATAAGAACAAGATAAAATCAAAAATGAGCAAATGAAGAAGGTGAATAGTTGTTTTAACATTCTTTTTATTTCAAAAAGTGAAATTACAACATTTTCGGTTAGACTGCAATTACACACAAAAAAAACCGAAAATTTCTCTTCGGTTTAAACATTTTTTATTGTAAAAAATTATAATCTTGTGATATTTTTCCTGAACTATTCCTTTATTGTAATTACCACCACACCATTTTTACCTTTTTCTCCATATTTTTCGATGGCATTTTTATCCTTAAAAACATTAATGCTTTTTATGGTGTTAGGATCTATTTTTTGCATTTCTTCATAAGAAATTTCCACGTCATCTAAAATAAATAATGGTTTTTTGCTTGAATTAAGATCTTGAAGTTCTGTTTTTGCAGAATTTTGGGCTTCACCTTCAACCATAAACGCTATTGGCAAACTATATTTTACACCAACTGTTTTTCCTTTGTGTTTTCCGGGAGTCATTTTTGGCATACTTTTAATAACTCGCATAGATTCTTCCTCTAACTTCTTGTGAGGCGCTCTTGCCTGAACATCAGTAATATTGCCTTCGTTATCAATTATAAACATCACAAAAACTTTCTTAAGTCCTGGCTCTAAACCAAGTTCTTTTCCCAATCCTGAATTGAAATTAGAGTTTACATGATTTGCAATTTTTTCTTGCAAACAAGTTCTTAATTCTTCTTCAGTTCCTACACAACCTGGAAAAACAGGTGCGTTTTCAATAAGTGCAAAAGGTATCACATTCTCTTGTCTTGTTGTATCAAGCGTTTTTAGTGCTGAAGTATTTTCTTTAAAAACAGTTTCATTATCTAAAGGAATATTTTTTAAAGTTTCAATTGAATTACCTTCAAATGAACTTAGCAATAACATGCTTAGCAATAAAGGCGCAATTAATAAATACTTTAACTGTTTCATTTTCTGTGATTTTTCTTTTGTGATCATAATAATTCTTTTTTTAATTAATGAATGTTTAAAAAATTGATTGATAAATGAAATATTTTCCACATTAAAAGTTTCCGCCAATAACTTGCTGAAATATTGGTTTTTATCGGTTTCTTTAACCACTTCGGCATCGGAAATATATTCGTGCAATAAAGTAATTCGCTTTTGGTAAACATAAACCATTGGGTTAAACCACAGCACAATTTTCAACAATTCAAAATAAAGCAAATCGAAAGTGTGTTTGTGTTTACAGTGAATTAATTCGTGTTGAATGATTTGCAAATCCTTATTATCCATTAAATGTTGGTTGATGAAAATATAGTTAAAAAACGAAAAAGCGGATTGTTTTTCATTTAAAACAATTAAGGTGTAATTGGTTTTTTTGATGCTTTTATTGGTGAGAATTAATCTTGCTATTTTGGTCAGTTTTACTAAAAATATAATGGCAAACAATCCCATTCCCACATAAAAAATAAAGGTTGAAATTCCAAGCAAAGTTTCAAACGGGGTGCTATTTTCAATATAAACTTGCGGATTTATAACAACTTCCGGTAAATACTCAATATATTCTTGAGGAACAGATTTTTGAAAACTTTCAAGTTTCATCAAAGGAATCATAAATGACAAAATTGGCGTCGACAGCAAATAAATTCTGTTCCATTTAAAGAATGTCTCCTTTTGCAAAAACAAATCGTAAACCACTAAAAACAAGGTTTGAAAAAGCAACAATTGAATTATGTAATTTATCATCTCTTTGTCTTTTTATCGTTAATAATTTTTAATATGGTGTCTAATTCTTTAAAGTCCACCTCATTTTTATTTACAAAAAATGAAACCATACTTTTAAAAGAACCTCCAAAATAACCATCCATAATTTTTTGTAAACTTTGGTTGGTATAAATCGTTTTTGAAACCAATGGAAAATAAATATAACCTCTTCCTTTTGCCTTGTGTGCCACAAATTCTTTGGTTTCCAATATTCTGATTATGGTAGAAACTGTATTATAAGCGGGTTTTGGTTCGGGCAATTGGTCTATGATGTCTTGCACAGATGCTTCTTCCAACTCCCATAAAATCTGCATAAATTGCTCTTCTGCCTTTGTTAATTGTATGTCCATTTTATAACTAAGTTTTTAGTTCAACAATACAAATATAACTAAATATTTAGTTTAAACTAATTTTTTAGTTGAAAATAAAAATATTATTCGTGACCACTTATCAAAATTTCGATTTTTTTTTGTGAACATAAAGATGCCTTTTTCGGGTTTAATTAAATAGCAAAATAGCTTGATTTTTCGCTAAAAAGTTAATGTGGTAAAGTTTTCCCCTTCGGGGAAATGTCTGCTAAAGCAGACAATGGGGAATAAAAAAAGCGTCCCGTAATTCGGGAAGCTTTCCATTGGTTTAAAAAACCTTGACGTTAAAAAACGCCAGAACAACACAAAAATCGCCAACACAGCGATACGCAAATATATTAATTTTTAATTGATTTCAAATTACAAACACTTTTTCTTTCTAAATTACTTATTTTATTGAATTGATTGTATCTTTGCTCACCATTAACAAAAAGTAATCATAAAACACCTTGAAATGCAATTATCAGCACTCGAAATAATCAGAAGAGAATCGTTACAAAAGCTACGGGAATTGGGGATAAACCCTTATCCCGCCGAAGAATTTAAAACGACTGCATCCATAAAGGAAATCTTGGAAAACTTTGATGCTTTTGAAGGAAAGGAAGTGGTTTTGGCAGGAAGAATGATGAGCAGAAGAATTATGGGAAAAGCTTCTTTTGCGGAGTTAAAAGATGCCAGCGGAAGAATGCAGATTTATATCAACCGCGATGAAATTTCTTCTGATGATGAAGGAACTATGTACAACACCGTATTCAAAAAATTGTTGGATATGGGCGATATCATTGGCATTAAAGGCGACGTTTTTAAAACAAAAGTTGGCGAAGAATCTGTTCACGTAAAAGAACTTACCATGCTTTCAAAAAGTTTGCGTCCGCTCCCGGTTGTTAAAACTGATGCCGATGGAAAAGTGCACGACGCTTTTTCTGATCCAGAGTTAAGATATCGCCAGCGTTATGTGGATTTAATCGTAAACGATCACGTAAAAGAAACGTTTATAAAACGCACAAAAATCACCAATTCCATTCGTGATTTCTTCAACAAAAGAGATTATTTGGAAGTGGAGACACCTATTTTACAACCAATTCCGGGCGGTGCAATTGCGCGACCATTTATTACGCATCACAATGCGTTGGATATGCCTTTATATTTACGAATTGCCAACGAACTGTATTTAAAAAGGCTGATTGTTGGCGGATTTGATGCGGTTTATGAATTCTCTAAAGATTTCAGAAATGAAGGAATGGACAGAACCCACAATCCGGAATTTACGGTGATGGAATTGTATGTTGCCTACAAAGATTACCATTGGATGATGAATATGACAGAAGAATTACTGGAAAAAGTGGCAATAGATTCAAATGGAACAACGGAAGTTCCCGTTGGTGAAAATATGGTGAGTTTTAAAGCGCCTTACCCAAGAGTTCCCATTTTGGAAGCCATAAAAATACATACTGGTTTTGATGTTGCAGGAATGACTGAAAATGAGTTGAAAGAAGTCTGCCAAAAAGTGGGTGTTGAAATTGACGAAACGATGGGCATTGGCAAATTGATTGATGAATTGTTTGGTTCAACATGCGAGCATCATTATATTCAACCAACATTTATCACCGATTATCCGAAAGAAATGAGTCCGCTCACCAAAGAACACCGCACAAATCCGGCCTTGACCGAGCGTTTTGAACTGATGGTAAATGGAAAAGAATTGGCAAATGCATACTCGGAATTAAACGATCCAATTGAACAACGATTGCGTTTTGAAGAACAATTGAAATTAACCGAAAAAGGAGATGATGAAGCGATGTTTATCGATCAGGATTTTATTCGCGCATTGGAATACGGAATGCCTCCAACATCCGGAATTGGCATTGGAATCGACCGTTTGGTGATGTTTATGACCAACAACAGCTCCATTCAGGAAGTTTTGTTTTTTCCTCAAATGAGACCAGAAAAAAAAGCGGTTGAAATGAGCGAAGATGAAAAAGCAATTTACAATATTTTAAAAGCGAATTCCCCAATGCTTTTGAACGATTTAAAAACGCAATCGGGTTTCAGCAATAAAAAATGGGACAAAACCATTAAAGATTTGACAAAGAAAAACTTGGCAAAAATAAATAATTCAGAAGAAGGATTGTTTGTTGCGTTGGGGAAATAAAAAACAGCTTGATTTAATTGATCATTTCACCATAAATAAAAAAGGAATTGCTTCATTGCAGTTCCTTTTTTTATTGCAACAATAGCAGATTTCAGCAGATACCTGCACATTCTTGGTCACAAATTCGTCACTAATTATTCCCGTTTTACTATGAATACGATAAAGGTTGCAAATTCATTGTTTAACGAGAAAACCACCTTACTCAACGAATATTTTTGTTTTTTACTAATTATTAGCATTGTTTTGATATCAAATAATTAAATTTGAGTATCATGAAAACTTTAAAACCAAAACTTTTTATTTTATCGCTGGTATTTTTACTGTTAAATTCTTGTGTTGTAAAATCTTTACATCCATTCTATACCAAGAGCACCATATTTTTTGAAAAAAAATTTATTGGTACTTGGGAAGATACTGAAAATGCCAAATGGGAAGTACTCCTTTTTCAAGAAGTTATTTTAAAAGAAAATAAAAAAAACAAACCTACTGAACTCGACGATGATCAATTAAGAATTTATAATAAGTATAAAAATGGATATGTAGTATATTTTGAAAAGGACAATACAAAATCAAGTTTTTTGGCAATGCCTTTTAAAATTAACAATCAGTTATTTCTTGATTTCACCCCTATTGAAGATAAAGAAATCGATGACTTAAAAAATGATTTATATAAAATACATTTAATTGGAACACATACTTTGGCAAAAGTAGATATCAATTCTAACAATGATATTAGCATTAATTGGTTTTCATCAAAGAAATTAGAAGAGCTTTTGAATGAGGATAAAATAAAAATTAAACACGAAAAAGTTGGCTTTTCAGAGACTGTTTTATTAACGGCATCTACTGAAGAATTGGAGAAATTCATAAAAAAATATATGGATTCTAAAGATGAAGACAAGTGGAAAACTGATGTGGAATTTAACTTAAAAAGAGTCAATGAAACGAGCAAAACAAATTTTGACAAACAAAGGAATGATTAATGGCGAACAGTCCCGAATTTTCGGGATTACCGCTAAAAAATAAAATATAAACAGATGAAAAATAGCAAATCACAATCAGTTGATAGAAACAATCACAATCCGCTTATATTTAATGGAATTTTGTGGTTGTGCTCATTTATAATGTTGCTATTTGCTTTTTCTGAAAACAGCAATCCAAAAAAAATTGATTTTATATACACCAGCAGTTTTTTAGCGACCATCATAATTCCCGTACTTTTAAATTTATACATTTTAATACCCTATTTGTTAAAAAAAGAAAAGTATTTGTTTTTTGTAATTGCGTTTATTTCAACAATAATTGTGTTTACGCAATTAAATATTTGGTTTTTTGATTATTTTATTGATTTTATATTTCCTGATTATTACTTTATCTCCTATCATTCTAGCACAAAATTAATTACCATTTTTGGTGTTTTTTTAATTGGTACCACGTTCATCAAATTATCTGAAGATTGGATTTATTTTAACAGTCTTGAAAATAAAAAATTGAAGTTTGAAAACCAGCAAATACAAACACAACTATCAGCTTTACGATCACAAATTAACCCACATTTCTTATTTAACTCACTTAATGTGATTTTTGCATTGGCGTTAGAAAAGAAAAAAGAAACAACAAAAGCAATTGTGCAATTATCAGATATTTTGAGATATGTAATATATGATTCCAACACAGAAAGAGTCTCCTTAAAAAATGAAATAATATTGCTTAAAAATTATATTGAATTCCAAAAATTCAGACATCAAGTTTCTGACAAAATAAAATTTACATACAACATAACTGATGATAATTTCCTCATTTACCCAATGTTACTGTTACCTTTAATTGAAAATAGTTTTAAACATGGCATTAAAGGCGATATTGAAAATACATTTATAAATTTAAATATTACACAAAACAATCATGAGTTTAATTTTTTTATTGAAAATAATTATACTGAAAATTTATTAAATGGGGACAAAGAGCATTCTGGCTTAGGAATAGAAAATATTCAAAAAAATCTGGAAATTGTGTATCCTGAAACCCATTTATTTGAAATAACAAAAACTGAAACAAGGTTTATGGTTTCATTAAATCTATTTGCAAATGAAAATTAACTGTTTAATTATAGACGACGAACCCACTTCTCAAATAGTTTTAAAAAATTATATTGCTGATGTTGATTTTTTACATTTATCGGGCGTTTTTAACAATGCGATTGAAGCATTACACGAATTAAAAAACAACCATAGTATTGACTTGCTGTTTTTAGACGTAAATATGCCAAAGATCTCGGGATTAACATTTTACAAATCGCTTCAAAATCCGCCTGATGTTATTTTTACCACAGCATACTCGCAATATGCCGTTGATGGTTTTGAAGTAAACGCTATTGATTTTTTATTGAAACCCTTTTCTTTTGATCGATTTTTTATTGCAGTCAATAAGGTCCTGGAGAAAAAATTTCCAATTGAAATCAATAATAATGAAAGTCACTTTTTATTGATAAAATCAAATAAAACAATCCATAAAATTTGTTCAAATGACATTTTGTTTATTGAAGCCTATGGCGATTATGTAAAAATTTATGTTGAAGATAAATATATTTTGACCAACAATACTTTTGCGAACATTTTAGAGCTATTGCCAAAAAATAAATTTATGCGCTCGCATAAATCTTTCGCCATAAACTTGGAGAAAATAAACACCATTCAGGGAAATCGAATAGCAATTAACAAACATTTAATTCCCATAGGGCAAAAATTCAAAGTAGAATTTTTAAAATCGCTTAACCATAACTAGTGCTGCTTTTATATTTTCAAATATAATATTCACATATATAGTTTTCACTTTTATAATTTTTAAAACCTATTGTTTGTCGAGAAAAACACCAAGTTCATCGAATAGTTTTAGCTTGTTAGATTTTTTTGCATTACATTTAATATCAAGTAATTAAACAATTAACTAAGAAAAACAACTATGAAACAAAAAATTCTATTCATATTACTTAGCATTTTATTTTTAAACTTGGCATTTAGCCAGAATAAAAAAACGGCAGAAGCTACCTTGAATAAAGAATTAATCGCCGTATTAGATACTATTGACCAAGATGACCAAAAATACCGTGTTGAAGCAGATGAACTTGTAGATAAATACGGATGGCAATCAAAAGAGGTGCAGGATAAATGGACAATAATTAAGGTAAAAGATTCAATTAATTTAATAAAAGTCGAAAAAATAATTACTGAAAATGGATGGTTAGGCCCTGATATTGTTGGGAAAGAAGGCAATTCAACACTGTTTTTAGTGATTCAACATTCTAAAACTGAAACACAGCTTAAATACCTACCTATGTTTAGGGAAGCCGTAAAAAAAGGGAAAGCACAAGCAAGTGACCTTGCTTTAATGGAAGATAGAGTTTTGTTAGCACAAGGAGAAAAGCAAATTTATGGAAGTCAGATTGGAATAGATATGATAACAAACGAATATATACTATCACCCATGATTGATCCTGATAATGTTGATAAACGAAGAGAAGAAGTTGGACTTATGCCATTAGCAGAATATCTGAACCATTTTGATTTAATATGGGATATTGAGAAATTTAAAATGAGAATGGAAGAATATGATTCAGCAAACACTAAAAATTAAAAAGGCTAAAATAATAATTTAAATAAATTCTATATGATGAAAACACTCGTAAAATTGGCGATTCTACTAATTGTATTTAACGTTTCGGCACAAAAGAAAATAGAAAAAGTTGAACCTCAAATTCAGGAAATAAAGAAAGAAGAACAAGTATTAAAGCGCAAAGTTGCAATTGCCCGTTTCTCAAATGAAACACAGTATGCGAAGGGGTTGTTTTATGATAAAGAAAATGATCCATTAGGCAAACAAACTGTTGATATTTTATCTACCAAATTAGCCGCTTCCAATAAGTTTATTTTATTGGAACGTCAAGATTTGGATAAAATAATATCCGAAATAGAATATGCCGGAAACGAAAATTACCAAAAAGTAGGCGCTGATTATTTAATAATTGGTTCAATTACTGAATTTGGGCGAAAAAACGTCGGTAAAGCCAGAGTCTTTTCAAGAAGTAAAACCCAAACCGTCCAAGCCGGTGTAAGTGTACGATTGGTTGACGTTTCAACGGGACAAATTATTTATTCCGAAGAGGCGAAAGGCGAAGCTGAAACTGCCAATAAAACTGTTATGGGATTTGGGGAGCGTACAGATTATGATGCAACACTGAGCGATAAGGCAATTTCTGCAGCCATTTCGCAATTAGTGGAGAACATTATTAATAATTGCATGGATAGGCCATGGAAATCATATATTCTTTCAAATGATGAGAATGGCATTATTATCTCTGGCGGCAAAAGCCAAGGTTTAAAAGTTGGAGATGTGTATGATGTGATTCAAAAAGGAAAAAGCGTAAAGAATCCACAAACTGGAATGATGATAGAGTTAGCAGGCACGACAGTTGGTAAAGTAAGAATTGATTTACTGCAAGGTGATAACCCTCAAAATGAGTTTGCAATGGTTTCATTTATTGAAGGAAATATGGAATCCCAAAACTTAAATAATTATTATATAAAAGAGATAAAATAATGAAAAAATCACTGTTTATTTTAGTAATAGGTTTTCTATTCATTGCAAGTTGCGGTGGAATAAAAACATCTTCACAAGGTTTAGAAAGTGTCTCATTTTTGGAATTTATTGGGAATCCAGATAATTATTCTGGAGGTGTTGATGTGTTAATTAACGATAAAACATCATTTAAAGCTGATGTGGCAAAAGACAACAGAAATAAGATGAGTGGAAAAGTTTATGAAATCTCAACAGGCAAACAACTGGTAACGGTGTCATATAATAATAAAGTAATTTATAGAAAACAATTATTTATGTCCGCCCAAGAATCTAAAAAAATAGTGCTGCCATGAAAAATATAATTTTCTTATTACTGATTACATCGCTGTTGGCATCTTGTTCAGCTAATAAAAAGTCATTATATACGTGGAATAAATATGAAAACACAAGTTATAATTACGTAAAAAACAATGATGAAAATGCTACCAAAGGCTTAATTGAAGAGTATAAAAAAATAATTAACAATCAAAAAGGCACTAGAGGCATTGTTCCTCCAGGTATTTATGCTGATTATGGTTTTCTGTTAATACAAACAAATAGAGTTGAAGAAGGCAAATTAATGCTTCAAAAAGAAATTGAATTATATCCTGAGTCAAAAACATTCATAAACAAAATTTACTCAATGCTAGAATAAAATGAAAAAGCTAAATATAATATTAACGGCAGCAATTGCGATATTAACAAGCTGTTCTTCAATGATTAAGCCTACTCTAACAACGAAGTATGATTCATATAAAGAAATGTACGAAGAAAAACCTTTAACGGTTTTAATAATGCCTCCAATTAACAGAAGTACTTATGTAGATGCAAAAGAATATTTTCATTCAACTTTAAATACTCCTATTGTGAATGCAGGATATTATGTAATTCCGCCGTTTTTATCCATGGAGATTTTAAAAAAAGAAAGTGCTTATGATTCAGAATTATTTTTATACACGCCATTAAAGAAGTTTGAGGAAGTATTTGGTGCAGATATGGTGGTGTTTACAATTATTCATTCCTGGGATAAATCATCGCTGGATGCATTGGTTGTTGTTGATGTGGAATATATTTTTAAATCCACTAAGACCAATGAAATTGTTTTCACTAGAAGAGGACAAATAAATTACGACGCCTCGGTATCATCAGGAGCAAAAGGTATTTTGGGTTTTGTAGCAGATTTAACTATTTCAGCTTTAAATACTTCAACAATTAAATATATTAATGTGGCGCGATCCTGCAATTCTTATGTGTTTAAAGATTTACCTGCCGGAAAATACAGTCCAAACTATGATATTGATCGTACGTCACCTTCTGGTTTAAAGGAATTTAGTGTAACGCTAAATTCAAAAGAGGAAGATTAGTTTTAGATGATTTACGTTAGTTAGTAGGTTTTAATTTGGAGTTAGCTGTCTATTTAAACCATAAAATTATTAAAGACCTGACTAAAAATCATTTTACTAAAACAAACAACACAGAAGAAGGGCTGTTTGTTGCGTTGGGGAAATAAAAAAATAGCTTGATTTAATTGATCATTTCGAAATAAACCAAAAAGGAATTGCTTCATTGTAGTTCCTTTTTTTAGTTCTGTTTATGACCATAAATTTAGCATCATGCGCAATTATTTTTACGCTTCAACCTAAACTATTGAAATACAATGCCTTTTATAAAAAAATTAAACTATATTTGATTGACTGCTAATTAGAACTATCATCTTAAATGAAAAGATTTTAAATTTCATTTATTATATCAACAAACTCCATTTCTTAAAATCAGCTACTTTTTCAGCAATTAAATTATTTACCCAAACAATTTAAAAGCACCATAAATTATTAAAATGAAAAAATTGCTATTCATTTTTGCGTTTCTCTGTGTTTTTATGAGTTGTGACATTCCGTATGAAAATAATCAAAATTCAATTTTATTATTAAATTCCAAACTCATAAATAATGTAAATGAATTTTCCGTTTTACAAGACTTGCCAGATTTTCACAAGCAAGAAAGCGTGACACTAAATAATTATTCACCCTACTATAATATTTTAAGAATATTTATATGTTCAATTATTATAATGCTTGTTTTAGTGATTGTTTCAACGCCATTGCTTTTGGTCTACTTTTGGATTGACAATTTTTTTGAAGTCCGAAAATCAAGAACTCCTATTAAAAAATGCGATGCTTCATTGCAATTATTGGAGGTTGAAGATAGTGCTTGGTCAACTTATAAAAACAGTTACTCAGCAATGTACGGAAATACATTCGGCATAATTGCCTGGGTATTTTTCACTTATTTTTATGTTTCCATTTACTACAATGATTTTAATACGGGCATCATAGATTATTTTCGATTCCCTTTAAAAATAATGGAAAGTTTATCGGATAATAATTTAACTTTAAACAACCATATTCCTCCAAAAATGTGGATAAGTATGCTATTTATTGTTGGAATTTCTGTGGCGCATTATTTTTTAGGCAGGTATATTGGCAGCTATATTTCAGCTAATTTCCATAAAAAAAACTTTTTCAAACAATAAATAATCGAAAACTTTAAACTTTAAGTCGGTACGTTTTTCATTTATATGCGACATCATTGTTTTTAAGCATTTTTTGTATATTGGCTTTATGAAAAGAACAATTATCTTAACTATTTTTATTTTCTTGATTTTTTCAGTCACATTGTATTCACAAGAAGCCACAGAAAAAAACTACACAACTTTTAGCGCATTTCTTACGGAGCAAAATGCTAAAATTGCCGCCATAGAAAATGGAATAAGTTTAGTTAAAGTGAAAGAAATTATGGGTTCTGCTATGATTGTGAATGTCCCAAAAATAGGGAAAATGAAAGCTTTAAACCAGTTATTCAAACAGCCTGAGTTTACAAAAGAAACTACCGATAGAGCCAAAAATGAAATAAATATTTTATGGTATTTCTCTACGCCTAAAAATCAGGATGGCATTGTTTCAAGATCGGAATGCACGCCGGTTATTATTAAAAATGACAGTGTTGTGGGAAAAGGCACCAAATTTTACTTAAATTTTATGAGGACAGAACAAATCCGATTTTAATTAATTTAAAAAAGTAGTGACCTGCAATCAAACTAAAGTCTTAAACTTCATTTTTTTCTTTTCTTTAATAATAACTATCATCTTATCTTTTTATCTTTAATGATGAACATCACATTTGTTATTGATAACCAACAAGTTATATGTAAAATTTTTTATATAACTTTAGTAAAACTTAAAAACTTACTATGATGAAAACAATGCGTAAACATTCAAAATTAGTATCTATGTTATTGTCACTTACAATTTTTCTGCAGATTTGCGTCGCATCCCATTCAAGTTCCAAAAGTATTGATGATGCCGTTCAATAAAATGACAAAATTAAATTAATTTCATCAACAGATGCTACTTATGTATTCCAAGAATTGCGAAGAGAAAATGGCAACATCTAAGAAATAACAAAAAGTGATTCCCTTACTGCAAAGTCGATGTCTTCCCAAATCACTGAAAACACAAAAGGCAGTAAATAAGTAAAAAATTTATTAACAAACAGTTTAAAGCAGTACATCTTGAAAACAAAACAATGTCAGCGTATATCAACATCGCAATTCCTCTTTTTATTGTTGGGGTCATTGCAATTATAGCCGTTGACAATTATAATTCAGTATTGAGTTTTTAAAGTTGGCAATTTATTTGTTTTTAGGATTTCATTAGGATGCAAGTATATAATATGTCTTCAGTATCGGTAAAACTTGATATAATTAATGACATTCTTGAAGAATCCAAAAAACGAAACACAATAATTAAGTAGAAATTTTTCCAACACAACTAATCTTACAGAAGAGTTTTGTTGGCATATTTACTGAAAAATAGCATTTAAATTAACAAATTAGAAAAATATAGAGAAATATAAAGACATCGTCCTTTTTTTTCATTATCAACTGAAACATTAAATTTTTACTTATTAATTAAAGTTTCGGAGCTTTTAATCACTTGATTTTTAACGATTTAAAAGTGAAAAAATGTTGCATTTAATGGGTTAAATACTTATCTTTGAATTAGTTACAAACAAAAACTAATTTAATCAAAAAATGCAACAGCGTAAAAATATTAAATCATTTTCAGAAATCACCAATTATTGCAAAAACTCTTCTATTTTATTGAATACTTTCTCTCATTTACTCAATGAGATTAATCTAAATTACATCCATGCTCTTTTTAACAAAACAAAATCACAAGGCATTGAGGGGAAACATATTTTTAAAACTCTTTTTGTGCTTCGTTTTTTAGACTTTAACAATATTCACCAACTTATGCAATCTGGGGTTTCAAAAGAATTTGCACATAAAAAGGATGTGCTTTACGATTTTTTGAACAATGCCAAAATTGACTGGAGACGTATCATGTGGCTTTTTGCCAAACAAACCTTTAACATTATTCAAACCAAAACAATAGATGAAAACGACAAAAACCTGCCTAAATGCTTAATTGTCGATGACAGCATCTTGCCAAAGTCGGGCAAGAAAATGGAACTTATAGGAAAAGTATTTGACCACGGAAAACACACCTATACTCTAGGGATGAAGCTTTTAACTTTGGGATATAGTGATTGTAAAAGTTTTATTCCACTAAACTTTTCTTTGCATAATGAAGCAGGGAAAAGTGGAAACAGGGGCATGAAACCAAAAGAGCTGGAAAATCAATTTAAAAAAGACAGGGACAAAAATACTCCAGGTTATCAAAGAAGTTTAGAAGTGTCAAAAGATAAAATTTCGGTTGCCTTAGAAATGATTAAATCTGCCATTAGAAAACTGGATAAAGTAGATTATGTATTGGCCGATTCCTGATTTATTTGCGAAAAATTTATGGCTGAAATCAAAAATTTCAACAAACAAGTAAATGTAATTGGATTGATGAAAATGAATAGAATGGTAACCATTGGGAACAAGAATTATAAAGCAAGCGACATTCCCGATATAAAACGGAAAAACATCAA
>PHDE01000085.1 GCA_002842505.1 Bacteroidetes bacterium HGW-Bacteroidetes-3
CCCTAAATTTTTTGAGGCGGTTTCAATTAAAAATTGAATTTTGGAAGGTTCTTCCGGTTCTTCTGCTACAACTTTCTCTGTGTTTTCAACAATTGCATTTGCGCCAAATTCTTTTGTGATAGCTTCACGTGTTGGCAGTTCTTCCCTAAGAGTTAATGAATAGCCAATAGGAAGTTTATGTATTACTTCTGGATTTAAACGTTCCAGCTCTTTAATGGAAGTTCCGTATTTTTTTGAAATTTTAGACAAAGTTTCTCCTGATGCAACAATATGTTTTTGTGCTTGGGATAAATCTTCTTTTGAAATGTTTGTGGTTTTTATTCCAGCATCAGCCTGATTGTTAGGGATTAATAAAATGGAATTCAATTTTAATAATTTCCCTTTAACCTTCGGATTTAGTTTGTAAATGGCAGCTTGTTTAACATCATATTTTTTAGCTATCGCATAAATACTTTCACCTTCAGTAACTTTATGCTGAATGCTGGTTTGAGAAAAAACCAACGAAGCAGTCAGCAAAAATAAAAAGGTAAAAAGTTTGTAAATAGTCATTTAAGCTTAAATTTATTTTTTGCCATTTTCAATTTGAAAAGTGAGTAAAGATATAAAAACAATCAATTGATAATCTTTTTTAACATAACTTTATAATCTTTGGAAAACTTTTTTAACGGTTTTCTGAAATTTTTCCGAAGCAATATGTAAAAATGTTAACGCCACAAACCCTTTTTTAGTATACGAATTGGCTCAAGCTTTGTCTTATGAATTAGAGTTTTCCATTCCACTCATCGTAAAACTGGGTTAAAAAAGATTCCATATAAAGATGCCTTTCTTTTGCAATTTGTTTTCCGGTAACGGTATTCATCTTGTCTTTTAACAATAACAATTTTTCGTAAAAATGATTAATCGTCGGCGTTTCAGAATTTTTATATTCTTCTTTCGATTGGTTTAAATTGGGGGAAATCTCCGGATTGTACATTGGCCGGTTTTTAAATCCGCCGTAATTAAAGGTTCTTGCAATTCCAATGGCGCCAATGGCATCCAATCTGTCGGCATCCTGGATAACTTCCAATTCCGGTGAATTAAATTTTTGCTCAAAATTTCCGCCACCGAAAGAAATATTGCTGATAATATTTTTAATATGGATGATAATTGAATCATCAACTTGTTGTTTTTCTAAAAATTCATGGGCAATTTTTGGCCCAATTGATTCGTCGCCATCGTGAAATTTTGAATCGGCAATATCGTGCAACAACGCACCCAATTCCACCACAAAACCATCAACATTTTCATTTTTCGCAATGAGTTTTGCATTGTTCCAAACACGTAAAATATGAAACCAGTCGTGACCACCTTCGGCATTTTTTAAGGTTGTTTTTACAAACGCTTCAGTGTTTAAAATTATTTGTTGTTTGTCCATTGGGTAAAAATAAAAAATCCGCTTTAAATGAAAGCGGATTTGGGTGTTTTTAATTATTTAATATTCTTTTTAATTGAGTTATTGTTAGGACAGGTCACGACCTGTCCGTACACTTACTGTCAATTTTTCATTCATCCCTCAAGTGCTGGATTCATTATTATTTCAATGCACGTTAGGGATTAAACGGCCTGTTTGAGCTCTCCCGATTTTTCGGGAAGCGAGTAGTGCAAGCCCGACCTGAAAGGGAACGCCCAAAATATTATTTGAAATAAAATGCAACTATTTTTATAGTTTTCTCAGCCAAATATTTCGGTAACTCACATCGCTGTCGTGGTCTTGCAACACAATTGGTCCGTCTCCGTGAGCCACATTTTTTGGCCAGCCAATGTATTCTGTGGTTCCTTTTAATTCATAATGATCTTGCACTAAAATTCCGTTATGAAGCACCGTAATTGTCGCCGATTTTGTTTTATTTCCGTCAGCATCAAATTCAGGAGCGTGGTAAATAATGTCGTAGGTATTCCATTCACCTGTTGGCGCTGATGCTTTTGCCAAAGGAATTGACTGTTTGTAAATGGAAGCAACCTGGCCGTTGGAATAAGTTTCATTGTTATTGTTGTCGAGCACTTGCACTTCATATCTTTTTTGAAGAAAAACGCCGCTATTGCCACGGTGTTGGCCTTCATTTTTTATATCTGAAGGTGATTTCCATTCAATATGCAGCTGCACGCTTCCAAAATTTTGTTTGGTTTGTATATCTCCCGAGCCGCGGTTAACGGTAATGCTTCCGTCTTTATTAAGATGCCATTTTGCGGCGGTGGAGTCTTTGGCAGAAATCCATTCGTCCAAATTTTTTCCATCAAAAAGTACAATAGCATCTGAAGGCGCAGCATTATTTTTTCCCGGTGTCACTGTTGCCGGTTTTGGTTCCCAAATTTCTGTTTCTTCCGGTTTTGTTGGTTCTTGTTCAATAGCTTCTGTAATTGTTGGTGTTTCGGTAGCTTCTTTTTTTTCGCTTTTTTCACATGAGAAAATAAAAAGGGAAAGAATGAATAAAGTGGTGATTTTTTTCATGATTGCGTTGATTTAAATTCCGAGTATTTTTTTAAGTTTTTCGTTATCAATTTCTGCGCCGGCAAAGTCATCAAAAGCTTTTTCAGTGGCTTCAATAATATGGCTTTGTATAAAAGCTGCGCCTTCCAAAGCACCTTGTTCCGGACTTTTAATACAACATTCCCATTCCATAACCGCCCAAACATCGCAACCGTATTGCGTTAATTTAGAGAAAATTGTTTTAAAATCTATTTGCCCATCACCCGGTGACCGATATCTTCCTGCGCGATCTTTCCAATTTTGGTAACCGCCAAAAGTGCCGCTTTTTCCTGTTGCATTGAATTCGGCATCTTTTACGTGAAACATTTTAATAAATTGATGATAGTAATCAATATATTGAACATAATTGAGCTGCTGCAAAATAAAGTGGCTGGGATCATACAAAATATTGACTCTTTTGTGATTTCCGGTTGCTTCCAAAAAGCGTTCAAAAGTGACGCCGTCGTGCAAATCTTCACCGGGATGAATTTCATAGCAAACATCTACGCCGTTTTCGTCAAAAACATTCAATATGGGCAGCCATCTTTTTGCCAATTCTTTAAATCCCATTTCAACCAAGCCTTCCGGGCGTTGCGGCCAAGGATGCGCTGTATGCCAAAGTAAAGCTCCCGAAAAAGTGCCATGAACGTTTAAACCCAAATTTTTACTTGCTGTTGCGGCTTTTTTAACCTGTGAAACCGCCCATTCTGTTCTTTTTTTTGGATTATTTTTGTAAGTGTCAGGCGCAAAATTATCGAACATTAAGTCGTAAGCAGGGTGAACCGCCACCAATTGTCCCTGTAAATGCGTGGACAATTCCGTAATTTTAAGTCCGTATGATTGAATGATTCCCTTTAATTCATCGCAATACGTTTTGCTTTCGGCAGCCAAATCTAAATTGATCAATCTTGTTTCCCAGGTAGGAATTTGAATTCCCTTATAACCTAAATCAGCCGACCATTTGCACAAACCTTCCAGGCTGTTAAATGGCGCTTCTTTTCCCATAAATTGGGCTAAAAATATGCCTGGTCCTTTTATCGTTTTCATCTGTTTTTTTTTATATTTCAATCCAAGTATTTCCATTTTTGTGCGATTTCACGCATTGCTCAATAAATTTCATGCCGCGAACGCCATCATTCATTACAGGAAATTCTCCTGAATTATAAGGTTGTTTTCTTATTGCTTTTGAAACGCCGAGGTAGATGTTTGCCATAGAATCAAAAATTCCTTCGGGATGTCCCGGTGGCAATTTTGTGCCGTTTAAAGACAATTCACTGTTGTAGGCGTGTCCAGGTTTGTAAATTTGAAGCGGTTTGTCTTCAGAAAGCACAGACAAAAAATTCGGATTTTCCTGTTCCCATTTCAAGCCGCCTTTGGTGCCATATATTTTAACCTGCAACCCGTTTTCTTCGCCCGTTGCAATTTGGCTTGTTCTTATAACTCCTTTCACATTTTCAGAATAACGAATCAAAACAGTGCCGTCAATATCCAACGTATTGTCTTCATACAAATAATTCAAATCTGCCAAAACCGATTTAATTTCCAGTCCGGTAAGGTATTCCGCCATATTAAAAGCGTGCGTTCCAATATCTCCAATGCAGCAACTAATTCCGGCTTTTTTTGGATCGAGCCGCCAAATGGTGTTTCTAAGTTCCTTTTTGTGGATAATCGGATTTATCCATCCTTGGTAATATTGAATATCCACTTTTTGAATTTCGCCAATTTCACCGTTTTTAATCATTTCCCTCATTTGGCGCACCATTGGGTAACCGGTATACGTATAAGTTACGGCGAATATGGTTTTTGCTTTTTTCAATGCCTTTTGAAGAATTTCAGCTTCTTGATAAGTGGTGGTCAAAGGTTTTTCGCAAATGACATGAAAGCCATTTTCTATCAATTTTTTTGCCATCGGAAAATGCAAAAAGTTGGGCGTTAAAACCGAAACCACTTCAATTCTTTCTGTTGAAGGCAATGCCATTTCTTTGGCGATAAAAGTGTCGAAATCTAGATAAATCCTAGAAGTATTTACCCCTATTTTTTCTGCAAAACCAATATTTTCTTCCCAAACAGGATTGAAAACAGCGCCAACAATTTCATAATTATCATTTATAAAAGAAGCGATTCTATGCAAAACGCCAATGAGTGAATCGCCGCCGCCGCCAATAATGCCTAATTTTATTTTTGAACTCATTCCTGTTATTTATTTTGTGATTAATTAGTGCCTAGAGTTTGGAGTGTCTAGAGTGCCTAAAGTTAAAAGTTTCAAGCCCAACAACCGTATCAAGACGATACATTTTCTTAATTTTTTCAAAAATGGCTTATTTTTAATATCATTGAAACTGTTTTACTTCGTAAAAGTCCCTTTTTTTAACTTTAAGTACTTATTAGTTACTTTATTTTTTATAAGTTACTTCTTCATTTTTGAAAAATACAGCAAATAAAATCATCACCGCAAAAGCAAAAACGGCAGGGAATACCCAAATTTCTTTCCAGCTGTGCGTGTTTTCTGCAATTAAATAGGTGTCTGAAATTTTTCCTGCCACCCAAAAACCAATCAACATTCCAACACCATAAGTAGCCAATGTAATCAATCCTTGTGCAGCACTTTTAAACTTTTCGCCGGCTTTGGAATCGGTGTAAATTTGGCCGGAAACAAAAAAGAAATCGTAACAAATTCCGTGTAAAGCAATGCCTAATATCAGCATAAATGACAATTCACCCGAATTTCCGTAGGCAAACAGCAAGTATCTTAACGTCCAGGCCAACATGCCAAACAGCAGTGTTTTTTTAAATCCGTATTTTTTAAAAAAGAAGGGCAATAAGAGCATAAAGAGCACTTCGGAAATTTGTCCGATCGTCATTTTTCCGGTTGGATTGTCCATACCAATTTCAGCCAAGAACGGATTCGCATTTTGGTAATAAAACGCCAATGGAATACAAATTAAAATAGAGGAAATGAAAAATACTAGAAAATTTTTGTTGTTCAGCAACTTTATGGCATCCAATCCTAAAATATCGGAAATGGTAATTTTTTCGTCTTTATTGGCTTTTGGCGGTGTTTTTGGCAAAGCAAAACTAAATATGCCAAGTACTGCGGATGCAATGGCCGTCATTAAAAAAGTATTTTGCAGCAACCCACTTTTAATGCCTTCGGCAGCATCCCAATGAAATAAATAACTGATGCCCAATCCAGCCACAATCCACCCAATAGTTCCCCAAACACGGATATATGAAAATTCTTTTGCAGGATCTTTCATTTGGTTAAAAGAAACCGAATTTACCAAGGCCAGCGTAGGCATATAAGCAATCATATAGCCCAAAACATAAGGGTAAAACACATTAAAATCGGTTGTTTTCGACATTTGAAACATCAAAACAGCGCCAATTAAATGTAAAATTCCCAATATTTTTTCAGCATTAAAAAAACGATCGGCAATTAAACCGATAATAAATGGCGCAATAATGGCGCCCCAAGATTGTGTTGAATACGCCATTCCGGTTTCGGCGCCAGTGGCATTTAGGTTGTTGCCCAAAAAAGTGCCGAGTGTCACAAACCAGCCTCCCCAGATAAAAAACTCCAGGAACATCATTACGGACAGTTTAATTTGCGTTGATTTATTCATGTTTTGAAATTTTTTAGTTCAATTGTTTGGCTGCTTTCAGCAATAAATTTTTGGTGGCCATTAGGCCTTCCATTTCACTCAATTTGGAACCTTCATATTCAACGCCAATAAAACCAGTGTAGCCTGCATCTTTTACTATTTGCAGCATTTTAACATAATCTATGGTTGTTTCGTTTCCGTTTTCGTCAAAATCGTACGATTTTGCGCTTACGGCTTTTGCAACAGGCATCATTTCGGCAACGCCTTTATACCTGTCGTATTCTTCAATACATTTTGCTTGCCAACGTTCCCCACCTTCTCTTTTTAGGCAAAAATTTCCAAAATCGGGTAAAACACCGCAATTTGTGGCATTCACGCTATGGATAACTTCTACAAGCAAAGCTGCGTTGGAAGATAAATAACCATGATTTTCCACAATTACATTTACATTTTTATCTTTTGCGTAAGCCGCTAATTTTGAAAGTCCGTCAGCAGCGGTTTCCTTCCAAACTTCAGGGTCATTTGTGCCAAAAAGATTTACGCGAATGGAGTGACATCCTAAAAAATGTGCGGCATCTACCCATTTCTTATGATTTTCAACAGCTTCATTTCTTTCAGCTTCAACAGTTGATGCCAAATCTCCTTCGTTATCGACCATAATTAATATGTTTTTAACGTTATAGGTTTCGCTTTTTTCTTTTAAAGTCGTTAAAAGTGTTTCCATGGCGGCTTTTGAATCAGGATTTTTTTTCAACTCGTCGGTGTAAAGTTGGCTCACATATTCAATGCCTTGAAAACCAAGTTCGCTGGCTTTTTGCGCAAAATCAAGCGGACTCATTTTGCCTTCTAAAATTTCTTTATGTAAAGACCATTGAGCTAAGGAAAGTTTAAAGAAGGGTTTTTCTTGTGCTGAAGCCGTAATTCCTTTTTTATTTTCTTTTTTGGATTGCGCGCAAGAATTAAAGCCGATGGAGGAAATAGCAATAATAATGATGGCAAATTTGACGGTAAATTGTTTAATTTTCATGGTTATTTGGTTGAAGTTGGACGTATTAATTATATGATATGTAAAGTGAAAGTAAAAAATCAAAAATGATTAAATGTTTGTTTTTA
This sequence comes from Bacteroidetes bacterium HGW-Bacteroidetes-3, assembly GCA_002842505.1. Taxonomy (GTDB): domain Bacteria; phylum Bacteroidota; class Bacteroidia; order Flavobacteriales; family Flavobacteriaceae; genus Lutibacter. The sequence goes on from PHDE01000085.1 coordinate 7,222, forward strand.
TTCAGTGAAAAATTTTATACAAAGCGTGCTCTTTTGAATTGATGAAATTTATTTGTTTAAATTTCATTTTTAGGTAACTTATTTTTCTGTCGATATTCAACTGGCGTACATTTTTCCAGTCGTTTAAACACCGTTGAAAAGTATTGGCTTGTTGCGAATCCGCAACTGTAAGCCACTTCCGCAACGTTAAAATTTTCGTTTTCAACCAAGATGTTTTTTGACATTTCAACGCGTTTCATGGTGAGGTAGCGCATTGGTGTTAAATTTGTTAGCTGTTTGCAATGGTGCGTAAATCTGGTCAGTCCCACGCCGGCCGATTGTGCCATTTGCTCTATGGTCCAGGCTTCGGGAAGGTTATTTTCCAATTCCTTTAAAAATAGCTTTACGCTTCTGGAGCTGTCGGTAAGTGCTTCATTTAAAACAACTTCATCGGTATTAAGAAGATCCAGCAATAAAATGAGAAGGTGGTTTACCAACAATCTGATTCTTGAGGCGTTACTGCCTTCAATATCTGTATCTACCGCTTTTCCAATGCGTTGGAAACAATCCCTAATTCTTCTGTCCGCTTTCCAGAGCCATTTTTCATTTTGCCTTAAAATAGCGGTTAATCTTAAAAGATCATTGGGCGCTAACACAATCCAATCGGGCCAATCCCAGTTTTGGTGTGGCCTTCTTACATCTAAATCAATAATGACCCAATAAAATTTTCCCATGCCAATATTTGGGCCACCAACTTTATGGGCTTCCCACGGACGGGTGATGGTGAGGTGGTTAGGTGAAAGTTCCAGTTCTTTGTTTCCTTGGGAATAAGGCATGATTCCTGATTCTAGAAAATGAATTTCAATGCCTTCATTCCTGTGCCAGTCCAATCCCCAGTCTTGCGTTTCATTGGCGTCCCAGTAGCCAATACTGTTAATGCCAAGCGTATCTTCCGTTAAACGATCACCGGGATAAGTATAGCGGGCAAGTGCCTTAAATTTTAATTTTTTTCTTTCAACGGCATCAACCAAAGGCAAACATGTATCGGCATGATATTCTATGCCGTCGGCTTCATAAGTTAGATTTTCTTGTATATTTATTTTCACTGAAAAAAATTGAACATTAATAAATCGCAAAATACATAATTTGGACTTCATTAATAAAATAATTTTTAATTATTTTTCACTTTGCAAAAATTTGTCACAACTTAAAATTGTGCAATATTTATTGAAAATTCCCGCTTAAAAATTCAATTACGAAATCGTTTTCGTTTGAAAAAAATGGGAATTTACGAATTGAAGTGACATTTAATAAAAATATTGAGCGAATTTTAGAAATCGGTTAATGTGAAATTTCGATAGAAGTTTACTGTTAATGAAGGTTTTAACACTTTAATTTTTTAACTACTAAAAATGAATGAAAATTTAACAACTGAAAGTTTAGAAAGTTTTGATGCAATTGTAATTGGAACTGGCATTAGCGGAGGCTGGGCGGCAAAGGAACTTTGTGAAAACGGGCTAAAAACCTTGGTGCTTGACCGCGGTAGAATGGTAAAACACATTGAAGACTATCCAACGATGTTAATGGATCCTTGGGATTTTGAGCATAGAGGAGTGAAAAATCCGAAAGACGTTGAGCGCCAATTGGTACAAGACAGGAGCGGTTACACTACAAAACCAGAATCTAAACATTGGTTTGTTGATGATATTCAACATCCTTATAATGAAGATAAAAGATTTGATTGGATGCGCGGTTATCACGTTGGCGGCAGATCTATTATGTGGGGAAGACATTCTTATCGATTAAGCGATATGGATTTTGAAGCCAACAAAAAGGATGGCCATGGCGTAGATTGGCCAATTCGTTACAATGATGTTGAGAAATGGTACGATAAAGTGGAAGAATTTATAGGTGTTTGCGGTGAGAATTTAGGACTTTCGCAATTGCCTGACGGAAAATTTTCTGAACCTATGGAATTGAATTGCGTGGAGCTGGATTTGCGCAAAAGTATGGCTGAAAATTTTGACGGTCGCGTTTTGACAACTGGTCGTATTGCCCATTTAACAGGAAATGCCGTTCACGAAGGAAGATCTAATTGTCAATATAGAAACAGATGCATCAGAGGTTGTCCTTTTGGCGGTTATTTCAGCAGCAATTCATCAACCTTGCCCGCGGCCGAAAAAACCGGAAATATGACACTTCGTCCAAACTCCATCGCATATAAAATTGTTTACGACGAACAAACCGGCAAAGCTTCCGGAGTTAAGGTTATTGACACCTTAACCAAAGAAAAAATATTTTATAAAGCCTCCATTATTTTTTGTTGTGCTTCAACAATGGCAACTGCAGGGATATTGTTGCAATCTAAATCGGAAAGATTTCCAAACGGATTGGGCAATGACAGTGGCGAATTGGGACACAATATTATGGACCATCATTTTAAAGTGGGTGCCTACGCTGTTGCAGAAGGTTATGAAGATAAGTACTACGAAGGAAGAAGACCTGGAGGAATTTATATTCCCCGCTTCAGAAATATAGATAAAAAAAGTCAACAAAAAGATTTTATCAGAGGTTACGGCTATCAAGGCGCCGCAAGCAGATCCGATTGGCAAAGGGCTATTTCTGAAATGAGTTATGGGGAAGATTTAAAGGACGAATTAATAAAACCAGGACCTTGGACAATTGGCCTTAATGCTTTTGGGGAATGTTTGCCTTATCATGAGAATAAAGTAACTTTAAATTACGAAAAATTAGATGAATGGGGATTGCCAACGTTAACTTTTGACGCAGAATTTAAAGAAAACGAAAAGAAAATGAGGGTTGATATGAAAGAACAGGCAATTGCGATGCTGGAAGCGGCCGGATTTAAAAATGTTAAGGGCTATGACGAACCTTGTTTTCCGGGAATTGGGATTCACGAAATGGGAACTGCAAGAATGGGTCACGACCCAAAAACATCTGTACTAAACAAGAACAATCAAATTCATGCTGTGCCAAATGTTTATGTGACCGATGGCGCATGTATGACTTCCTCGGGTTGTCAAAATCCGTCATTAACCTATATGGCATTAACCGCAAGAGCCGCAAATTATGCCGCTAAAGAATTTAACAAAAACAAAAAGTAGCCTTATGAATCGCAGAACAGCACTTAAAAATTTAACATTAAGCATTGGTTATGCAGTTGCGGCACCTACTTTATTTAGTATGTTGTCGTCTTGCACGGCTGAAGCAGAAACTTGGAAGCCTGTTTTTTTATCTTTGGATGAAAAGCATATCGTCACAAATTTAGTGGACATTATTTTGCCGACTTCCAATATTCCGGGAGCTTTGGATGTAAATGTTCCAGAATTTATCGATAAAATGTATAAAGAAATTGAATTGGCGCCGAAGCAGAAAATATTTCAAAACGGAGCTGCTATTTTTGCCGAAAATTTCAAGGATAAATTTGAAAAAAACATATCAAAAGGATCAAAAGAAGAGATTGAAACGCTATTTGGATCCTACTTTTATTTATCTCCAGAAGCACAGCAATCGGTAATTCAGGAGCAACAGAAAGCGGAAAGCGAAATTGTTGAAGACAGAAAAGCATCTTTTATGATGTATCAATTTTTGTTTTCAGTAAGGTATTATACCTTGTTTGGTTATTATACCTCTAAAAAAGTAGGGACGGAAGTGCTGAATTACGATCCTATTCCGGGAGTTTATAAAGGCTGTATTCCTGTGGAAGAAGTTGGAAATGCATGGACACTTTAATTTATTTTGAGTTAGAATCCTTGTTTTAAATTCAAAATAAATGAAACGAGCATTACAAATTTTACACACAAAGGAATGATTAATGGCGAATTTACCTGCCGGGAGGCAGGTTTATCTGCCGGGAGGCAGACAGCAGCTGTACCAATAAAAAATAAAATTTAAACAGATGAAACGAGCATAACAAATTTTTATACAAAGAAATGATTAATGGCGAACAGTCCCGAATTTTCGGGATTACCAATAAAAAATAAAAAATAAACAGATGAAAAAATCAGTAAGCAGAAGAGATTTCATCAAAAAAAGTGCTGTGATAGCGGCCGGAATTTCAATTGTGCCAAGATACGTTTTGGGGCGCGGTTTTATTGCGCCAAGCGACAAATTGAATATTGCCGTAATTGGTGCCGGAGGAAAAGGGTTTACCGACCTTGTGAATGTTTGGAATAACGGAGCATCCAATATTGCGGCCATTTGTGATGTAGATTGGAATAGGGCCTCTGATGCTTTTGAAAAATTTCCAAACGCCAAAAAATTTAAGGATTTCAGAAAGTTATTAGATTCCATGAATGATATTGATGCCGTTACGGTGTCAACGCCAGATCATACGCACGCCATAATTGCGCATTCAGCCATGCAGTTGCGAAAACATGTATATGTGCAAAAACCTTTAACCCATAATATTTATGAGGCAAGAATACTTACTGAAGCTGCAAATAACTATAAAATAGTGACCCAAATGGGAAATCAGGGCGCTTCCGGCCAAGGCGTAAAAACCATGGCGAAATGGTTTGATGCCGGAATGATAGGGAAAGTGAGCGAAGTTCAGGTGTGGACAAACAGGCCGGTTTGGCCACAGGGAATTCCAACGCCAACTGACAAGCCGGCTTTGCTGGAAGGATTGGATTGGGACAATTGGGTTGGCCCGGCGCAATGGGTAGATTATCATCCTTTATACCACCCGTTTAAATGGCGCGGTTGGTGGAATTTTGGCACAGGCGCTTTGGGGGATATGGGTTGCCATTTAATTGATCCTCCTTTTAGGGTTTTAGGTTTGGGTTATCCAACAGAAGTTGAAAGCAGTGTTGGCGCTGTTTATTCAAAAGACTGGGTGCCAGATTATTTCCCAGAATCTTGTCCGCCTTCTTCAAGAACACAGTTAAAGTTTGCCGCCAGCGAAAAAAATCCGTGTGAGGTAAAAATGAATTGGACTGACGGCGGATTAAGGCCTTTTCATCCTGAATTAATTCCCGCAGATCACCCAATTGGTGACGAAGACAGTGCCAACGGCGTAATGATGATTGGCGATAAAGGAATTATGACTTGTGGAACTTATGGAAAAAATCCGAAATTGTATTTAAATTCGGGAGAAATAATTACAGATACTTCAGATGAAAAACTAATAATGACCTTGCCGGAAGATGGGCATCAGGCGATGTGGACCGAAGCCTGCAAAGATGGTTTTGGAAGCAACAAACATAGAGAATTGACCTCCAATTTTGATTTTGCCGGACCTTTAACCGAATCTATTTTAATGGGAAATTTAGCCATTAGAAGTTATAATTTAAGAGAAAAATCTGGAAACGGATTTGATTATCCCGGACGAAAAAAATTATTGTGGGATGGCGTAAATATGAAAATCACCAATTTTGATGAAGCCAATCAGTTTGTAAAAAGGGAATATAGAGCGGGTTGGAGTTTGTAAAAAATGCTGCAACAAATTTATTGGGCACATATTTGTGAATCTTTGTGTATTTTCTTTGGGAAACTCTGTGTCATAACAATTGCCTAAAATTTCCTTTAGATTTGAAAGTGAAAGAATTTTTTTCAGTTATTAAAATGACAACTGAGCCCAATAAAAAATTAAAATTTTAAAAATGATGCGCTTAAAAATCATTCCGTATTTTATATTTATTGTATTGCTTCAAAGTTTTTTGACTGATTCAAACCATAACCAAAATCAATTTAATTCAGATGAAAATTGGATTAAATTGTTTAATGGGAAGGATTTAAATAATTGGATTGTCAAAATAAAAGGGCATCCTGCCGGTGAAAATTACAAAAATACATTTAGGGCAGTTGAAGGCGTTCTTCAGGTGAATTATGATGAATATGATACTTTTGGCACTTCTTACGGACATATTTTTTACGAAAAGGAATTTTCAAATTATAAACTGCGGCTGCAATATCGGTTTGTTGGCGAGCAAGTAAAAGACGGACAGGAATGGGCGCGTAAAAACAGCGGCGTTATGATACATTCCCAATCGCCGGAAAGCATGGGGTTGAACCAAGATTTTCCTGTTTCTATTGAAGTGCAGCTTTTAGGCGGGCTTGGAACTGAAGACCGCCCAACAGGAAATGTTTGCACGCCGGGAACCCATATTGTGATAAACGACGAATTGGTGACAACGCATTGCATCAATTCAACTTCAAAAACATTTCATGGAAATGAATGGGTAAATTTGGAAGTTTTAGTGATGAACGATTCCATAATCACCCATAAAATTAATGGAGAAAATGTAATGACCTATTACAAACCACAAATTGGGGGAGCGGTTGAAATTACAGGAGAAACATGGAAATCCAAAGAAGGAAATCCTTTAAAAAGCGGTTTTATTTCGCTTCAAAGCGAAAGCCACCCCATTGAATTCAAAAATATTGAATTGTTGGAATTGCATTGATAAAAATAGTGCCTAAAGTTTGGAGTGCTGAAAATGCCTGAAGGCTTTCCGGAGACAGGTTAAAAATACCTCGATTTTAAGTATGAAATGTTAGGACAGGTCACGACCTGTCCGCACACGTACTGTCAATTTTTATTTTTATTTTTATCCCGCAAGTGCGGGATTCATTATTATTTCAATGCGCGTTAGGGATTAAACGGCCTGTTTGAGCTCTCCCGATTTTTCGGGAAGCGAGTAGTGCAAGCCCGACCTGAAAGGGAACGCCCAAATTTTCACAGTCATTTTTCTTCAGTTTTTGAAATTGCTTTTAACACCGAAAAAAATTGTTTATAAGCTAAAAAATTTGTAACTTTAAGGTGATAAATACCTTGCAAGATATTGCTGCCTTAAAGTTTTCTTGTGTTTTAATTTCTTGCATTATAAATGGTGCTGTTAAAAGCAGTTTGTTTAATTGTTCTTGTTTCACATATAACAAGTTTCCCATGCAAGTCAAAAAATATCCCAAAGCAATACTTGAAAATTACAGTAAAATATTAATTCAATTAGGTTTAGTGTTGTCATTATTCCTTGTTTATGAATTTTTAACCTTAAAATCGTACCCCAGAGATGTTAAAGAAATGAGCGGTACCATATTAAATATAGAAGATCTTGACAAACAGATTGAAGTTAAACCGATAGAAATGGAACCGCAGCCCGAAACCAAAGTGACACTTCCTGAAAAAATATTAAAAGTGGAGGATGATGTTGACGTAAAAGAAAGTGTTATTGAATCAACTGAAAGCAATGAATTTGATGCTGTTAAAACCACTGTGGAAAAGGTTATTGTTGATGCTGTGGAAGAAGAAGAAATTGTGGAGGACGTTGCGTTTGTAGTGATTGAAAATGTGCCTATTTTTCCTGGATGCAAGGGCGATAATGCACAATTAAGGGCTTGTTTTTCTGATCAAATCGCGAAATTTGTTTCCGAAAGATTTAACAGTGAGTTGGCTTCCGATTTAGGTTTGGTGCCCGGAAGCATCCAAAAAATTTTCGTGGTTTTTAAAATTGACAAAAATGGCAACATTACAGATATAAATGCAAGGGCGCCACATAAAAAACTACAAGATGAAGCCATAAGAGTCGTTAATTTACTTCCGCAAATGACGCCAGGAAGGCAACGAGGCAAACCTGTTGGCGTAAAATACGGACTTCCGATAGTATTTAAAGTTGAATAATTTTATTTAGACAACGAAAATCCCGCAATTGCGGGATTTTTTGTAAGTAATGGTTCATATTAAGTTATAGTTGTTTGGTAAATTAGTATTTTCGTAAAATAAAATCAGAAAAA
>PHDE01000251.1 GCA_002842505.1 Bacteroidetes bacterium HGW-Bacteroidetes-3
AGCTACAAACTTTTTAGATTAGCACAATTACTCAAGGTTGATTTTGCGGTTAAAAAAACAACAAAAACTAACCCACGCTAAAACGCAATTGCTTGCGGGTCTTGGAAAAGTAATAATTTCAATTTACTTTTAGTCTTAATTTTAACATAAAAACAAGAAACAAACAACGTAACTGCGTTTAGCGCCAACGTTAGCCTTTACCTAAAATGGGGTTTAAACAAAGCAAAAATTAAGCAGACAATTTCGTAATTTCAGACTTTTAAAATCTATAATAATAATGGTTTTTCATGTCGTTCGGATTACTTAATCCAATCCGAAAGGATTGGTTTCTAGTTCATTGAAAATTCCAGCGGTTAGCCTAATTCATTCCAACCTGCAACGATTTTTAATAAAAAAATGATTAAAAATTGCGTTCGGACTAGTTTTCGCTTCTCGTTTGGATTTTGGTTGTATCCTTTGAAAATTTCGGGCGGAAAAATACCGCATTTTCGTGGAAAGGATTTAAAAAAAAAATAAATGAAACCTGCGGTAGCCCTATTCATCGCCTATCGGTCGGACTAGCTTTTGGTTCTCGCTTGGACTGTTTAATGAGCCATAAAAAAGGAAAAGCGGTAAATCCGAAACCAAGTTGCGTCCCGAAAGTATGAATAAGGATAAAAAAAGAGATTTTTACTGGGTTATTTACGAGTCTATAACGGCAAAGGCTAACCCGCTATAAACTCAATGCTGCAAGGTGTAAGTTTTAAGCTTGTTCGCACTTGTTAGCCCCGCCGAAAATAAATTTTCGACGGTTTCAAAAAATATGTTAACTTGGACACAAAATTTATATCGGCTATGAATAAAACCGCAAACTGTAAGGTAATCAACACGCACTGGGTTTATAGCCATCGTTGTGCTTCATGCTAGGATGAACACTGATACTGAGTTTCCATGGCATTAACAAATCAAATTGTACTTATGACAACTAAATTTAAATTACTTCTGATTTTTTTCATTTTAGGGCAATCAGGTTTTGCTCAGAATAGACTTCCAATAATCAAAGCAAATTCAGTGATTGTAGACATTCGAGACGGGGACAGTTTTGAAAAAGCAAGTTGGACAATTTCACCTGAATTAAAGCCAGACTTGTATGAAACACCTAACAAATACAAGTCGGTAACATTTTACACTGATTTAGATTCAATTTCCTTTTTGGTTAAACCAAATGAGCATTACGATTTTATAATTCTTTTAAATAATACAGACACTGCCTATACAAGAATAGTTTATGTGATGCCCCCCGATTTCATTGATATCTTAAAGAAAGCAGATAAATATAACTTAGAGGATAGCCGAGAAATTCCAAATTTTACATATCAAACAAGTAATGACTCCAATTTAGTTTTATTGCGTAAAACTTTTAACTTGGATTCTATTGCTGGGACAGGAAATGAAGTTTCCCAGATATTGAGTTTACTTCATTGGATGCATAATTTAATTCGACATGATGGTCTAAATGGAAATCCAGAAACTTTGAATGCTTTAAGTATGATAAATACTTGCAAGAAAGATAATAGAAGTCTTAATTGTAGAGGATTAGCAATGGCATTAAATGAATGCTATTTATCAATGGGGTTTAAATCAAGGTATGTAATATGTTTACCAAAAGATAGTTTGGGGGTAGACAAAGATTGTCATGTTATTAATATGGTTTATTCAAATTCTCAAAAAAAATGGCTCTGGATAGACCCCACATTTGATGACTATGTAATGAATGAGAAAGGTGAATTGCTCAGCCTAGAAGAAGTGAGAGAAAGAATAATTTGTGAGCAGCCATTAATTTTAAATCCAGA
>PHDE01000086.1 GCA_002842505.1 Bacteroidetes bacterium HGW-Bacteroidetes-3
TCTGTGACACATCCAAAATTAAAATAAGGATTCGTATTGCTTAATGTATAATTAAATGTTCGTGACTCATCAAATACAGCTGTTTTTATAGCAGTATAAGATAATTGATTATTAAGGGCTCCAAATTTACCCGTAACACCAAGCTGATTGTTATCAATAAATGTATCCGTATCTGTCCTCATAATTTTACCCAGTAAATCAGTACTAACAATAGCATGTAAACCACTCGTATCACTTTCGTCATCAAGACCTGTAAGATTTTGAGGTGAATATCCTGCAAGTGCTGTAGCAATGGTTCTTCCCTGAGGATCAATATAACTAACACTTAGCTGCCCGTTTGGATCCTTAACCATATTTTTCTTGTAATGGGAGGAATTCCCAACACTGTATCCAAATAATCGATTTAGTTCTTTTTGTTCCGGAACACTGTAATAATATTCCATTTCATGTGTAGACCCTAATTGATGTGCGGCGCCAACACCACTCTTTCTACGTATTCTTCCAGTATTGTCGGGCGTATATTCTATTTGGGAAAACGGATATTGTTCAGCATCAGGGATACGATCTTTGAAAACATCGGTAAACGTATTTGAAGCTGAGTAATAATTACTGGCTCCTGAGATGATATTCATCAACTTGTCATTGGATGTTAGATCAACTTCATTTTGAGTATCCTTATCAAAATCATTAAAATTATAAAACGCTCCAGCAGTATTAGTATTGAAATTTGAGTAGTATTTAATGGTTTTTTCATTAATTGGTACCGGTAAAACTTCTATAGCGGGTCTTCCCTGAGCATCATAAATAACTTCACCCACTATAGCATTTTGGTCAGTATTAATGTTTGTTACTGTTTGCCTATTTCTTAAAGAACCATCAAAATAACTTACCACCTCTTTTTTCTTTCCATCCTCAGCATATGATGCTTGAAACTGCCAGTTTTTGGTATCTTCATAATCTCCTGAAATGGTATAATATGTCCAATCAGAGACCAAGTTTTTTATATCTGATCCACTTGACCATGGGCCGTATTTATTTTTTGAAAGATCTGCTAAAAAGTTTCCAACCGCCCTAACCCTGTATATTAAGAACCCTCTGGAATATATTAGAGGTATATTGTAACCCGTCTGATCAGTTTGTATGCGTGTACTGTTACGTTCAATGTCTTTTGTTGAAAAATAGATTTGGTTGCTGTTAAGAGCTACATCTTTAATGGCACCATAATTATCTACCCAAGTCCATTCCACATCATAATAACGTGCCTCAGGTATTCCAATCCAAGAAAGTTCTAATTCATTATTCAACATTAATGCGTTAACAATAGGCATTGACTGGGGTAATTCATAATAACGTTTAGTTTGAAAACCGATGGTTAAAATAATATTTGCGGGAATTGGTCCATTTATAACAGGCGCTAAGTTATTTTCTATATCTTCAAAGGTGCTACTTACAATATTTATAACAGCTCCATACTTGCTTTCGAGAATATGTTGTTTTAAATTTATAGAATTACCGCTATTCGCATTACGATTATTCTCTAAATCAAGTACTAAGCTATAGCTACTTCCATCAGGTGTTCCATCCGGAAGTATCGGAGTGACTTGCAAAGTCAATGAAAATTTGTAGGCCGTAAAAGGAGCCGTATTCTCCATAATATTTATGGAAATATAAGAGAACGGATCAACATCAGTTGTTCCTGCAGTTTCCAAATTAGCCGTTATATGTTGCAATGTACTGTTTGTGGTATAAGCATCTAAAATTTCTGTTGAGGAGAATTCTCTGAAATCTTGAGCATAACAATGCGTGGTCGTAATTAATATTAAAATTAATACCCTCGTGAATAGATTAAATCTTTTTCTGGTGAACATATTTTTTATTTATAAGTTTGTTTGGTCAATTATAGTATAGTTTGCATAGCGTTGTACTAACTGTAATTCTGGCTTCAACAAAACATAGTCTTGTAGTTTCGGAGCATCTTTAATGGGGTTAGAACTCGATTGAAAAGTAATTTCCATGCGTCCTATATCATCGGTCTGTTTCCCTTCTTTATCAAAAAAAGGAACCTTATTTGATAAATATAACTCTTGCTTTTCAATAGCATAAGTATCCATATTTATATATAGCACAATCCTATTATAGGGTACAGGTATAGAAATATTTTTCAGTATCATTTCATAAACTAAATGATGTTCCTTAATGACTGCGGAGGCTTCTTTATAATATGCTAAAAAAGACGACATATCCAATGGCGATTTCTCTAAAAAATGATGTTCGTTTTTTTTGTAAATCACAGTTTTTTGCTCATTATCAATAAGAAGTTGAACTTCCGAGAATTGCAACACTTCAGAACCCAAGACCTTCATACTGGAAATAGTTTTATTTTTATAAATACTGCCCTTATAGCTTTCAGTAATTTGGTTTCCAGTAACCCCCTTGTACATAGTGTACGTCAATTCTAAATTTAAGGGATTAACAGTTTTATAATAAGCTTCAATTTTATCAATACTTTCTTTGGCCGATGGTAACTGTGCAACCATAGTATGATAAACGAAAAATAATAGGAAGATGCTCGTGAAATAATTTTTGACCGTTTTCATATACTAATTATTTACTTTAATAGTTCCAGATCGTGTTTCTTGAATGGTATAAACACCCTTTACTGTTTCTTTTTTAACTCGAATCAATCCTCCTTCCGAATCGTATTCATAGTAGGTAGAATAATTATTTTCATCCAATTCTGACATTAATCGTTGGGTAACCGGATGATATACAAATGTTTTCATATTACTGTCAAAAGGGTGAATCCGTAAATCATCAAAATAGGCATTTATATTCATCCCTTCATTTTGAAGATTAATAGACATTTGTACTGCACTTCCCGGAATCGTAAAATCACCTGAGATCCGCTGCCAACCATCAATAACTTCCCCTTGCGGTCTAAAGGTTATTGTTTCCGAAATCAGAAAATCTCTGTTACTGTCCAAATATTCAAGCTTAATAAATGCATTGGTAAAACTCATTGGCTGATAATCTGTTAATTCATTATAATCGTAAAAATCCACAGAAGATTCAATACCAGATGCACCTGATTCGGATCGATTATCACCTACAAGACTCATTGATGAAGTCCCATTACTTATTGAAAAATCAGAATTTATATAGAACAATCCTCCTTGGACAGAAACATCCTTAAATTCAAGAATTAAATTTGCACTGTTATTCAAAATTGGGTAGCGATAGTCCTTCGGATTAGGCTCACCGCTTATCTGTACAAAAGGTGATAAATAAGTAAAAGTGTGAGTTTTATTCTTATTCAATGCAAAAGAGAATCCTACAGTTCTTCCATATGCATCCTTAATTCTTGTAAAATCATAAATGGTTAATTTTAATTCATCACTGGTGATGTTTGTTATATAAGGAATCAGCGGATCAAAATTCAAATTTTCTGTGTCTGATTCAGGGATATAAGCAGCTGGAATCTGATTAAACAAGGGGTCAGCACTCAGTAATCGATCCTTTAAATGATTTAACAAATCAACAAACAATACACTTATTTCACTATTATTAAATTGGTTGATTACAGGATTTACAGGTAAAAATTCCTGCTCTTTTACCCACCCACTTAATACATAACGCCCACCAATTTGGGGTTTAAACTTTTCACATCCCAATAGCGTAGAGGGAGAGGCTTCAAGCAATACTTGTACCAATACTGGAATTCTGCCACTGGCACATGATCCTATCTTTTGTTCTGCATAATAAGTTTGACCATCTATTAAGGTCTCTGCAACCCCGTAAACAATACCCCCCGTAGACTGATCATACCATTTTACATAGCCAATAGCTGATAAATTGGCTATAGTATGTGGTTCATCACTATAAAATGTTTGAGTACTAAAAGTAATAATAGGGACTTGAACATTATTCAAGTATACGGTAACTTCTTTACGTTGAATACTTTCATAATTATCTGCATCTATCTGTGCAGCATAGTATTTGGTATTGTGGGTCAAAACTGTGGTAAGTGGCTGTTGTGTCCCCAACGTGTCACTTAAGTACCAAACTACAGTTGCTCCCGCTTGTAAATCAACAACCAAATCACCTATAGTCTGTTCTGGACACATGAATTGCACACCATTTCCTTCAGGAGGCAGGGTTCCAACAAACACATCTACAGCCAATCTACAAGTAGAAGTGCCAACATCATCTGCGAAATAAATACCCTCATTTACCAACAAGGTTGCCCCACTTAATGGTGTAACGCTTGTTCCGCTATCAAACCAAGATATATTAGTGCCTTCCATCTGAAGGTCACTTACTGTTGCATTTTGGCCAATACTAAATATTTGATAATCTTCTCCTTGTGGAGTTCCTTGATTTATATAAACCTTAACAGATGTTCTTGTTGAAATAGTGTCATTTGTATCATCCCACCAATAAACTGCCCCTTCGTCGTCTTCAGCTAACTCAATAATTTCATCACTTTTATTCAATTGGCCTCCTCCAGTTTCATTAAAATACCAATTAACACTAGTACCATTAGGAATTAAATCATTAATGGTAGGGTATTGATCCAATTCACTTGTGCAAAAATTAATTGCAAAAATTACTGTAATGTGATTACGTTCTAAAGTAAGATTTGTAACAATGTCATTTGTTACTAATACATAATACACTCCGGCATCTCCACTAGCCGCAGAATTAATTACAAAATCTTTGTTTTTAGAAATGCCTCCAATTGGTTGATCATCCTTATACCATTGATAATTGTTATTAGGATTATTTAAACTTATTGATAAAGTATAACTAAAACCTTCCACAGCAACAATTGTTTCAACTTGATCGATTTTTGCTTGAGGTGAATAAGAATAACTTTCTGTCAAATTATTTAGATATGCATTATGTTCTGAGTCAAAATCTCCAAAAATAAAAGCATTGTTTGAAAAATTAAAAGAATAATTTAATGCCATTAAATTTGGAATCGTTCCTGATAATTGATTGTTATTCAACCAAAAAGATTTCAGATTAGATAAATTTCCCATTGATTGAGGAATAGTGCCTGTCAATCTATTAAGTGATATATTTAGTGTTTGTAAGGAGGATAAATTACCAAACTCTGTTGGAATACCTCCATATAAATTGTTCCTGTCAATAGATAATACTTGTAAAGAAGAAAGGTTTCCTAATGCTGATGGAATATTACCAGTCAATTTATTATTGCTTAAAATTAATGTTTCCAGCAAAGAAAGATTTCCTAATGTTGATGGAATAGTACCCGAAATTTGATTACTGGCTATATCTAATGATTGCAATAATGATAGGTTACCTAATTCAGGAGGTATACTTCCAGTTAATTGATTACTATATAATATAATTTTGTGTAACATAGTAAGATTACCCAATTCAAGTGGAATATTACCCACCAATTGATTGCTTTCAAGAGATAACAATTGCAACAAAGAAAGATTGCCTAGTTCTAATGGAATATTACCTGTCAATTGATTGCTGGAAAGTTGTAAAGAGTGTAATGAATTTAGATTACCAAGTTCTCGAGGTATATTTCCCGTTAGTTGGTTATTATTAAGAGACAGTGTTTGTAAATTGGATAGTGCACCCAATTCTATTGGTATATCTCCAGATAAATTATTACTATTAAGTTCAATTGAAGTAATTGTGCCATTGATAACCGTTACACCATGCCAAACACAAACTGGAGCAGTTGTATTCCAATTTGTATTATTGATCCAATTTGAGCCATTGGTGGCACTATATAAAGCAATCAAAGCATTTCTCTCATCTACTGGAACTTCACAAGTTCCTGCAGTAACTACCAATGTTATTGGCTGACGTTCTATGGTAAGTCCTGTAACAATGCTATTTGTAGCAGAAACATAATATATACCTGTATCATTGGCGGTAGCTGAATTAATTAAATAATCTTTAGCTGTAGCCCCAGGAATTTCAACCCCATCTTTAAACCATTGGTAACTATTGTTAACACTGCTTAAGCTTGTCGTTAAAGTATAATTGGAAGTCGCAACAATTGTAATCGTTTCCTCAAGGTCAACTTTGACTTGTGGGCTATAAGTATATAAATTAATAGTGCTTAAATAGGTTACATGCCCTGCTTCAAAATCTCTAAAGACAAAAGCATTATTCTGAAAATTAAACTCACTTAATGAACCTAAACTCCCTAAAGAGGAGGGGATTTCGCCGGATAATTGATTATTATTAATAATTAAATTACCAATATTGAGAATATCTCCTATAGATGATGGAATAACACCAATCATATTATTATTTTCAAGATCCAACCTGGTAACAGTTCCATTGGTTACCGTTACTCCAAACCAATCACATACCGGAGCATTAGTATTCCAGTTGGTGTTATTAGTCCAACCAGATCCGTTTGTGGCAATATAAAAGTCTATAAGTGCTTGACGTTCTGAGGTAGCAACGCCACAAGTATCTTCTGTCACTACAAGAGTAATTGGATAACGCTCTATGGTAAGACCAGTCACAATACTATTGGTAACTAAAACACGATACGAGCCCGCATCATTGACAGAAATTGAATTGATAACATAATCTTTAACGGTTGCTCCTGCTATTTCCAATCCATCTTTAAACCATTGGTAACTATTGTTAACACTGCTTAAACTTGTTGTTAAAGTATAATTGGAAGACGCTACAACTGTGACCGATTCCGCTATGTCTACTTTAGCCTGCGGACTGAATAAATAATTAGGAATATTATTTAAATAAGTGGTATGGTCATTTTCAAAATTACTGAAGATAAAAGCATTATTCTGAAAATCAAATAAGCTTGTTATTGTTAAATTTGGTATATTCCCTGATAATTGATTCCCCCCTAAACTAAGAGAAATCAAGTTGGTTAAATTTCCCAAAGATGAAGGTATTCCACCAGACAATTGATTATTGCCTACATATACTTGTTGCAACAAAGATAAATTACCAAGTTCTATAGGTATGCTTCCATATATTTGATTTGATGATAAATCTAGAGAAATTAAATTAGTTAAGTCCCCAAGTGAAGATGGAATTTCGCCGATTAATTGATTGCTTGACAAATTGACATGGCTGACGTGTCCATTAGTTATAGTTATTCCAAACCAATCGCACAATTGAGCATCTGAATTCCAATTAGTATTATTTGTCCAATTAATACCATTTAAAGCATTATATAAATCTATCAAAGCATTCCGCTCAATAGTTGGAACGCTACAAATTGTGTCAACAACCGATAGGTTAATTGGATGACGCTCTAAAGTAAGAGAAGTCACTATACTGTTTGTTGCAATCATATAATAAACACCAGTATCATTTGCTGTAACTTCATTAATTATATATTCTCTAGACGTTGCATCTAATATTGCAACACCATCTTTATACCATTGATAACTATTGTTAGTACTGCTTAAACTAGTTGTAAATGTTTGACTTGTTCCTAAAAGAACATTACGATCTTCTTCTTGATCTACTTTTGCCTGAGGGCTATAATTGTAGATTAGAAAGTTGGAAGTATATGTTACATGTTCATTTTCAAAATTATTAAACACAAACATATTACCATCAAATATAAATGTTGATAAAGTGGTAATCGTGTTCAGCGTATTGGGAATGGTACCTGATAATTGATTATTGCTTAAATTTAAAGTAATAAGATTTGTTAAATTTCCTAACTCGTTAGGAATGGTTCCTATTAAACCATTATCCATAAGTTCTAATTTCGAAACATGTCCGTCTGTTACAGTTACTCCGAACCATTCACATACAGGAATATCCTGCTCCATACTCCAACTATTTAACCAATTTGGCCCATCAGTTAAGTTGTATAAAGCCACTAAAGCTTGTTTTTCAATCTCTGGAACACTACAAGGATTTATTTCAACATTAAGAATAATAGGATTACGTTGCAAAATGAGATCTGTAACAATATCGTTTGTTATTACAACGTGGTATGTTCCTGCACTGTCTAAAGTAGCAATGTCAATTACATAATCTTTGTTTTTAGTGATTTCACCTATGGGAACGCCATCCTTAAACCATTGATAATTATTATTAGGATTACTTAAGCTTGTGGTTAGAGTATAGCTAAAGCCTTCTACAACATTAACAGTTTTTGTTTGATCTACTTTAGCTTGTGGGGAATTAGAATATCCCTCTGCCAAATTATTTAAATAGGCAACATGTTCAGTTTCAAAATCTCTAAATACATAATTATTGTTAGAAAAATTAAAATAATTTATTAATGAAGTAAAATTTGGAATAGTTCCAGATAATCGGTTATTATAAACCCAAAAAGATTGCAGGGTATCTAAAGTTTTTAACCCTTGAGGAATATTTCCAGTCAATTGATTAAGAGATAGATTTAGCGTTTGCAAAGAAGCTAGATTACCCAGCTCGTTCGGAATGGCTCCATATAAACGGTTGTTAGAAAGAGATAATAGTTGTAATAAGGAAAGATTGCCTAATGAAGAAGGAATATTCCCAGTCAATTGATTACTATTTAAATACAGTGTTTGCAATAGCGGTAGATTACCAAGTTCTGAAGGAATAGTTCCTGTCAATAAATTACCTCCTATGTATAATTTAAGCAATGCGGTTAAATTACCCAGTTCTTGAGGGATGCTTCCAGATAACTGATTAATGGATAGAGAAAGCATTTGTAATGAGGATAGATTCCCTAGTACTGGGGGAATATTACCTGTAAGCTGATTGCTATTTAAAATTAGTGATTGTAAAGAAAATAGGTTCCCCAATGCTACAGGAATAGTGCCTGTAAAATGATTACTGGCTATGTTTAATGATTGTAATAAAGATAGGTTACTAAGAACAAGGGGGATAGCTCCTGTTAATTGATTACTATACAGTGAAAGCGATTGTAAATTGGATAAATTTCCAAAGGTTGTTGGTATTTCGCCTGATAGTTGATTAATTGAAAGAAATAACGATTCTAATAAAGATAGGTTCCCTATTTCCATTGGCAAACTGCCTGACAATTGGTTACCAAATAACTTTAGAGCTTTTAGACCTAAAAGATTCCCTATCTCTGGTGGAATGTTCCCAGCTAAATTATTATTATTAAGATTTATCTCTGTAACATTTCCATTGGTAACTGTTACCCCATACCAATCACAAACATCTGCCGTTGTATTCCAATTCGTACTATTAATCCAACCAGGGCCATTTGTAGCAGTATATAGCGCTATTAATGCCTGCCTTTCAGAGGCAGGTACCGCTATGCATACTACTGCAGTTTTGGCCGTTACATTTTTTTGTACAATTGATTTTTCTGAAGTTTTAAACTCTGCCTGCATTTGCTTGTACATCTCTACATACAAAGCTCTTTCTATAGTTATTTCTTGGTCTATATCTTCCTGTGAAATTCCTCTTTCTATAAGGCTTTGTGTCAATCGAGCTGCATCAAATCCTGTCTCACTATCAGTGTAACTTTGACCATAACTGGTTCCAATACCTATAAGGAATAATAATAATAATGAAAAATATATTTTATGGATTGTTGTTTTCATAGTATAATTTTTATTTCTTTTCTCATCGTTAATTTTATATATATTTAAAACAAAGGTTTAGCCCCACTATCATTATAGGAGTTGCATCTTCTTCCTCCTTTTGGGGTAAGTGAAACAACTTCACTAAGAATTTTAGAAATTAATGTTTGACCATCAATATGTAATAAATGAAAATCTACAATAACAAAATTATTACTACCGCCTGAATTTCTTCTATTGGCATATATCTCATATTGAATATTTACTCGACCAGTAACATCCAAATCAATCGAAAACGTCTGATACTTTACATTATCATTAATTGCAACACCGTTTATAGTACCATGCCAGCCTTTTGGGCCAGCCTGTTGTTCAATAACAGCATAATTAACAGTAGAATTTGGCGTTCCTTGAATAGTAAATGTTGCTTGTTCAGTTCTACATTTAAATTGCCCTGAATTTATTACATTCGTAATTATAGGAACGGCTTCATCATCACACGCATCTCCAATACCATCACTATCATAATCTTCCTGATTCGGATTATAAGTAAAAGGACAATTGTCTCTTAAATCTTCCCGACCATCATCATCAGCATCCAAATTTGGAGGTACTTCTCCAATAAGCTCTTTTGGCAACTTTGCCGAATTTATTTTTGGCACGAGCAAACTGCTATTTCCTGTATGTGACTGGTCATTAGAAATTGAAATTCCTTCTTCACCATCTTGTGTCACCATTTCTTTATAACTAAAATGTGCCTCAGCAGTATTAATAAAATCGTAATCTTCGAAATTATCAGATCCCATATAACGATACTTACTATTGGAGACTACCCCTGTAGGCAAGGTGAAATTATACCCATACTGAGCAGACGAATATCGGTTAAGTGCATCCTTGTTCTCCAATTCAACACCATAAGGACTGTATTGTGTAACCTCGCTGGCAAAAGTCCATTGGTCAACTGCATTTGCATTTTGTCCCCATTGATTGTTTAACAAAGAATAATAAGGTGTGAACTCTTTAAAATATCCATCTTTTCTAACATGCTTTTTATTATCCTGACCTTGGGTTATACCTATTCGCTCCGTTAAATAAGCATAGGATTTCTTGGCTCTCCAAGCCCCTTTTACATTATATATATAAGGGTTGAATCCATATTCCTCTATGCTTAAATTTGCCAATTCAGAAGATGTAGGCGACACATACGGTAAACCGACAAGCTCATTTTCGCATTGACAATTCCAAAATTCATCATAAGCCACAGCACTGGCATTTACAATACGTTTATTATTTATTGGGTCTGCCGTTTGTTGTGAAAAAGTATTAGTGTCAATCGCATTTAAATTCACACCAGTTTCATTTTGGATAGGATTGCTCATCATAGTAATGGCTCCCATACTGGCCATCTGCTGATTTCGATAACCTGAACGAATTATTTTAAACGCAATATCTTCATGAATAGCCAGTGCACCTCGGTTAACTACTTGCCCTAGTCTATCCATTAATAGAACTCCTGAACCATCACCATTAAATTCAACCACCCAAAAGCGTTTGGCTTGACCGCCGTACTGTCCAATTATTTCATCTCCTAAAGTTAAATATTGATTGGCCTCTGGAAGCGTAAAGTAACTTTCTGTATATTGCAATATCCCTTTTATATCAATATTTTTTGAAGCTTGCCCCATTCCTTGATATGCCCAATAAGAAGGTAAATTAAAATTGTAATAAGCATCATCGTATTCGTTAATGGTCTTTGTTAAAATTACCTCACCTGTTTCCGCATCCCAGGCTTCATTTCTAGTAGACACTTTGGAACCCAAATCAGTGGCGATCTTCTCTTTTAAAATAGCGGTTGTGTGCACCACTTTTGTGGTAATGGTACTGTGGGCTTTATTCTCGATACTAGTAAAGGAAGGAAATGAAGTTGGGATTATAATAAATGGGAACGAGACAAAGAGGTTAGCATTGATTCCAACCGTCTTAGATTTGGAATAACTTTCTCTAAAATCTGTAATTACATCATAATCTACACCAATTTCTTTATCATAACTAACCATACCATCTTTGCTGATTATAGGTAATTTATTATTTAAAATTCCGGCATCACCTGCTTTCGTGCTATAAATGTATTCAACCGATGAAATAGGCGTTTCCATAGCCTCTTGAAATATTTTTTGAGATTTAATTTTCCCATTCATATCATTGGTATGAACCACAAATCCCTGTGACAACGTAAATTCGTTCTTAACTTTAACAGGAAGTCCTAATAATCCTTTAAGAATATTTTTTAGCACTTCATTTTGATTGCTATTGTAGTGACTGTCAATATCTGTATAATCAATTTTTGTGGGGAAGTCTTTTGAAGTATAGAATTCAGAAACTACTTTCCCCGTGGCGTGCCGTATAATATTTTCTCTATCTAGGTTTTGGACAGTAACCTTACTATAAGTTATTTTAGAATATGGAAAAAATGCCTTACCAAAAGGTTTTTCTACATAACTTACTTCTCTTGGTGCAATTAAACGCTCCCCTTTATCATAGAAAGGTTCAACAAAGGGATTCTCACTACTATCATTAGGTTCAAAGGTTGCTACACCACTAGAGCTACCATCTTCTAAGGTATATTCATAAGTTTGCCCATAAGTTTGCATGGAGTTTCCTATAGTCATCGTATCCCAATGGTCATTCATCTCAAGCTTCTTAATACGTGCTCCACCACCTAGTTTATATTTTTTAGGAATAGACAGTCTAATCCAAGACTTATCTGGATCAAACCGTTGTGCACATAAATGCTCATTGCTTCTTAATTTACTATTTGGACCCGTAAATATTTCACTAATAGCACCAATACTGGACACCAATTTTTTAGCAATTGTTCCTGCATTTTCAGATTGGTAATTCTGATTTAATCCATAGACAATTCCATTCAAATAAGTTCTTCCAAAGTAATATCCTGCTTTAGAAATTGGATTTACATCCTTATTTCCTGTGATTCCTCCTTCTAATTCGGTATACTTCATAGGAATTGACGCGTAAATGGCATTATTATTTTCAAAAGTTGTAGGCACCATGCCTGCATCCAATTCAAAATATCCAGTAACATAATCAAAATCGTTACTGTTTGGATTTACAGCTCCCCTTTTTGTCATATTCATTAAAAAACGAAAATACATAGGTTTGTTTTCAATACCTTTTAAATATTTTTCTTGAAACTCTTTTGGTGTTATGATGTTTGTTTCATTAGGTAACTTTACATAAAGATATTTTGCTTCTTCAGATCCATTAATTTTATAAAGCAACTGATTATCTTCGGGATTATCTAATGGCAATTCGACTATTCCTACACCCGCAACTTTAAACATACCCAAAGCATCCTTATCTTGTACATATTTATAATCATCACTTTCATAGGTCAAATTAATGGAACCCCCAGAAGGTAGATTAATTGAAGTCAACGACCACGCTGCGGCATATTGATCTTGGGTTTCTTTATCCTGTTGATCTACAAAAGGATATTCTGGAGCTGTAATTGCATCACCAGTATTACATCCCCCTTCATTAGGTTTGTAATTTCCCCAAATATCATAAGCCTTTAGATTGTAATCTGGGTTGTTATCAATTAATCCATCACCATTAAAGTCTTTTTCATAATCAAAAGTGTATGGTGTGTATTTTCCCATTTTAGAGCCTCTGTAGGTAAAATATACTTTTTTAAGTGTTAATTTCCCAAAATCATTGGTCAATTCATTAGCATTCAATACACCTCCTAAATTATTATCTACGTTTTTACATAAAGAATAATCATATATAAAATGAGCCGTTTTTATAGGCGTTATTTGCTGTGTTGTAGGATCATTATCGGGATTATTATCTTCTAAAACAGTTTCATATTTTTTATATTCAGGTTTTGAAAATAGACGTATACTATCTATTTTATACATTTCTTGTTGCCCTGTTGAAGGGATCCCCCCATTTTCTCCTGCAACACCACGTGCATCTTTTCGAGGAGACAGATGAAAAATGGCTATATATGTTTTAGTGCTAATTTTTTGAATGTACTTAATCTCTTTTTTCCCATAAAGATAACTCCCTTTTTGGTCTGCTCTATTGGTTTTTAATCCTTCATTATAAGATGCTTCCATGGTACCATAAGGAATCCGCCATTGATATGGTTCAGTTTGTTTGGCATATTCAAACGTGGTATATGCTCCTAAATCATCATCTGTGGGGCCGTTACCAGTTAGGTCCTCATAATCTGAAGACAATACAGAAGACAATAAATAGGTATGTGCATATGCCGGTGTTTTTACTTTATCATAAAAATGGTCAATCCCACTTGTATTGCTAGTACTGTTTTCTCCAGAATTATACGTTACAATACCTGTCGAGCAATCGCCTATAGAATTGGTTGCAAAAGCCACTTCATTTTTTTCTATATTATAGGCCGTTTCGCCAAAAACATAGGTGGATCCATCAGGTTTTAGCGTTCTAATTTCTGCAGTATGATGATTTTTAGCATAGAAATTGATTCGTTGATGGTAATAATTTTCATCAGCATAAAAATCTATTAGTTCTTTTTTGGTTATTTTTTGTATGGATTGATTACGGACATCTCGTTTTGATCGTTTAAATGTCCCTGTAAATGCTTCATCTTTGTATTCAGGTATGTTTGTGCCCAACTTATACCTTTTTACTCTAAATATGTTATCTGCATATTTATCAAAACTATGTGTACTTCCTCCAATTTTAAGAGCCATTGGACTGTCTCCTTTTAATTGATCAGTATAGAGTGAATTTTCATTGTCTACACGATTTTCCCCAACATATTTAAAATAGACAGGCTCATAATCTAAAGAGTTATTTGTTGAATTTTCGTTTTCATTTTTAAATGAAGACGATGCTTTTGTTTGCCAAATCCCCGTATGGCTTTCAGACGGAGCAGACACAAAATTACCTCCAACATGAAACCCAGTACCGCCTTCACCTTCTGCTCCTAAACTAAAACTTTTGCTTTCATCTTTAACATACTCATCGTGTATCTGACCTATCTGACCTCTATGAGGCCGAAACATGCCGTTAATTCCTTGACCATTTATACTATACAAATCATAAGTGTAATTTGTGTAAGGTAACGCCAATAAATTTTTACTGATAACCCGATCATTTTCTCTATTGTAATCTAAAACATCATTACTGAGAAAAGGGCTTTATCACTATCCATACTACCAATTCTAATTTTCGATACAGCGGCAGGAACTACCGGCCTCGTTCATTAAACTTGTAACGCTTACAACCGGATTATCGTTACTAAGTTTCACGGCTCCCCTACCCCAGTCGCCTTCAGC
>PHDE01000252.1 GCA_002842505.1 Bacteroidetes bacterium HGW-Bacteroidetes-3
TGTTTAAATTTTATTTTTTAGCGGTAATCCCGAAAATTCGGGACTGTTCGCTATTAATCATTCCCTTGTGTATCAAAATTTGTTATGCTCGTTTCATTTGTAATAATGTGTTTGAAGCGTAAAGATAAAATTTATCACGATTTCAAAAGCATATTTCGTATATTTAGGAAAAATTTAAGAACTATGAAAAGTAATTCAGATGGATTAGTCACCGTTTTAACCGCAAGTTTATACCATGAAATTCATATTGCGAAAACTTTATTGAACAGTTATGGAATTCACAGTTTTATTTTTGATGAAAATTTAATGTCGACCATAGGAACAGCCTATGTTGAAGGCTATAAACTTAAAGTGAACAGCGCCGATTTTGAGAAAGCAAAAGAGATTTTATCATCTATTGAAGACAACAGCATTTAATAAGATAAACCTTCCTGCTTTCCCTTAAAATTTGTATTTTCGTGTTTGGATTTAATCTTTAAAAATACGAGAATGAGAAATATTTTGGTTATTGGTTCCGGCCAATCATCTTCTTCCTTGATAACCTATTTATTAAACAAATCATTTAGCGGAAATCTTCATATTACGGTTGCCGACGTGTCTTTGGAACTTGCCAAAAGCAAAATTAAGAATCATGAAAACGGCACCGCAATTTCTTTGAATATTCTAAATGAAGCCGAAAGAAAAGAAGCGATTCAAAATGCAAATATTGTAATTTCAATGCTTCCTGCCCATTTGCATATCAATGTAGCCAAAGATTGTTTGGAATTTGGAAAAAGTATGGTGACAGCCTCTTATATTTCAAATGAAATGAAAGCACTTCATGAGGAAGCAGTCGAAAAAAACCTGGTTTTTATGAATGAGGTTGGATTAGACCCTGGCGTGGACCATATGAGCGCGATGCAAGTGATAGACCAAATTCGCGAAAAAGGCGGTAAAATGTTACTTTTTGAATCATTTACCGGCGGCCTGGTTGCCCCAGAAAGCGATGACAACTTGTGGAATTATAAGTTTACCTGGAATCCGAGAAATGTGGTGTTGGCCGGACAAGGCGGTGCCGCAAAATTCTTGCAGGAAGGAACCTACAAATACATTCCCTACCATAAATTATTTAGGCGTACAGAAATTTTGACTATTGACGGTTACGGAAAATTTGAAGGCTATGCCAACAGAGATTCCCTAAAATATAAAAGTGTTTATGGCCTTGACAATATTTTAACGTTATACCGCGGAACCATTAGGCGTGTTGGTTTTTCCCGGGCATGGAATGTTTTTGTTCAATTGGGAATGACCGACGACAGTTATACCATTGAAAACTCTGAACAAATGAGTTACCGTGCGTTTACAAACTCTTTTTTAGCTTACAATCCTTTTGATTCCGTTGAACTAAAATTACGCTATTATTTAAAAATAGACCAGGATGATATTGTTTGGGATAAACTAACCGAATTAGACCTATTTAGTTCAACTAAAATGGTTGGACTTAAAAATGCCACGCCTGCGCAAATTCTTGAAAAAATATTGAGAGACAGCTGGACTTTGAAGGAAAATGACAAGGATATGATTGTGATGCAGCATCTTTTCGGCTATGAGTTAAATGGCAAAAAAGAGCAAATTGAAAGCAGTATGGTTTGCATTGGCGACAACCAAACGTACACCGCAATGGCAAAAACCGTCGGATTGCCTGTTGCCATCGCCACCTTAAAAATATTAAACGGTGAAATTAAAACACCCGGCGTACAAATGCCAATTCTGAAAGAAGTTTATGAACCTATCTTAAAAGAGCTTGAAGAAAATGGCATTGTGTTTCACGAAAAAATAGTGC
>PHDE01000087.1 GCA_002842505.1 Bacteroidetes bacterium HGW-Bacteroidetes-3
ATTTCATTGCGTAGCTCCTTCGCAAAGACGTTGCAATCAAGAGCTCAGTGACCATAACGAGTGACAGATTGCCGCAGTCGCCACTCCATTTCATTGCGTTGCTCCTTCGCAAAGACGTGCAATCACAAGCCCAGTAACCAAACAACAACAGATTGCCGCAGTCGCCACTTCATTTCATTTCGTTGCTCCTTCGCAAAGACGTGTCCTAACTGGAATGCCCTTAAAAACCGCGTCATTGCGAGGGACAGAGCGTAAAAAAATGTTTAGTGAATATTTTTCGCGATAGAGCCAGCCGGCGCGCTGGAGAAGCGATAGCGAAAAGACAACGTGGCAACCTGTTGTGAACCACCTTAATCATGATTGTAACAATTCAACAACAGGCTCCCTTTCCTTGGGAAAGGGCGGGGGGATAGGACACTGCGTTCCGCCTGCCTGCCTGCCGGCTCGCAAAGAAGTTGCGATTATATGATATGTTCAGGAGTGTTTTTAGGCCAATTTAAATTCTGATTCGTTCATTTCAACGCTAAATTTCACATTCGCTTTCAAGGCCCCAAATACTTTCAAAATTGTTTCGATAGTTACATTTTTTGTATTTCGCTCAAGTTTAGAAATCTGTGATTTTTGAACGCCAATCAGTTCGCCAAGTTGCTCTTGGGTCAGTTTGCGTTCTTTTCGGACAGACTTAATCATATCGCCAAGAACTTCCATTCGCAGGTCAAATTCGTATTTGTCACGTTCTGGGGTTCCTATTTTTCCGATGTCCTTGTCCTTCATTTGGTCAAGTGTCATCATTTTCATTTTTTTCTTTTTTGTTTCCATGATGTTGTGTTTATTCTTCAAAATATGCTGCGCTGATTTTCAATGCTTTCTCAATTTCCGCTTTTGGCACCTTACTTACTTTTTTAACAATGCCATGTGTTGCTAACACAAGCGTTTTAGCTTTGTCAGTTTTGTCCCAAAAGGCAAAAAGTCGATATTGGATTCCTTGATAGCGCGTTCTGAATTTCCAAATTTCATCTGTCAGTTTCTTAAATAACTTTGGGTCGTTTTCCAGTTTTGCTTTATCCAAATTGTAATAAATTTTACTTTTAGCTTTCGAGTCCAACTTAGACATAAATTCAATGGCTTGTTCAAGAAATACGACCTCAAATTTTGGTTTCATTCAGTTTATTTGTCGTTATGTTTTGACAAAGATAATAAAAAAAGTTGAATTATATAGAAACTTTTGATATTCAAAGACGGCAGGGAAGGTTGTTGAGCGAAGCGGAAGTAAGCCGACGTGGCAATCTGTAATGAACTAACTAAATCTTAAATAGCAACGGATTGCCTGCCTGCCGGGTACACCTGATACCAAAAAAACATGTTAAATAATTTTTTATTACGTGAATAAATTTTAAATTTGTACGTAAATTAAATGATGATGAGTACAAAATTAACATTGAACATCGACGAAAATGTCATTGAAAAAGCGAAATCTTATGCCAAAAGCAATAGTGTCAGTCTTTCAAAACTAATTGAAAACTATTTGTTGTCTTTAACCAAACAGCGTGCAGAAAAAATGAAAGTGAGTCCGCTTGTGGAAAGTCTGACTGGAGTTATTTCTCTTGAAAGTAATGACTACAAAAAAGAATATGCTGATTATGTGGCTAAAAAATATTCTTAATGGATAAAATATTGGTTGATACAAACATCGTTTTAGATTTGTTGTCTAAACGCGAAGCATTTTATGAAGAAGCGCAGGAATTATTTACTTTAGCCGACCATAAGAAAATAAAACTTTATATCTCGTCCCTTACAGTTACCAATACACACTATTTATTGGCAAGAAATTATAAGTTAGATGAAGCAAGAAAAATTCTGATAAAGTTTAAAGTTTTGGCAGAAGTGTTGACTTTGGATGACAAAATTTTGGAATTGGCTTTAGTTTCCGATTTCAAAGATTTTGAAGATGCCATTCAATATCATTCAGCATTAGAAAATAATTTAGATATCATTGTAACACGCAATAAAAAAGATTTCAAAAACTCCATACTGCCGGTGTTTACCGCAAAAGAGTATTTGCTGAAAATTAGGCAATAGCCAACCTGCCCACTGGAAAGGCGGGTTTTAGGGCAGGGGCAAAAACTGTTTTTAAGTTCAAAATTCAAAATTCTCCTGACTGCATCCCGATAGCTATCGGGACCGCACGACTGCAAGACCAATTTTTACCTCCAATCAAATTTTTTTCCTATTTTTACGGAAAAGTATAAAACTGCATGAACACCCCTTTAGGATTTAACAACCACCCAACCTGTATTCTTTATGCTTTTTAATTCCATCGATTTTGCCATATTCTTACCTATAGTGTTTGTGCTCTATTGGTTCGTGACAAATAAAAACCTAAAACTTCAAAATTTTTTAATTGTAGTTGCTAGCTATGTGTTTTATGGCTGGTGGGATTGGCGGTTTTTATCATTGATTATTTTTAGCACCGGTGTTGATTATTTGGTTGGCATCTTGCTTTCAAATGAAAAAAATGAGATCAAACGGAAAGCATTGTTATGGACAAGCATCATCGTAAATCTAGGTTTTCTTGGGTTTTTTAAATATTACAATTTCTTTATAGAAAATTTCACCACCGCTTTTTCATTTTTTGGTAGTGAAATACAACCCAATTCTTTAAATATCATTTTACCGGTTGGGATAAGTTTTTACACCTTTCAAACTTTGAGCTATTCTATTGATGTTTACAAAAGAAAACTGGAGCCTACTAAAGATTTTATTGCTTTTGCCGCCTTTGTTAGTTTTTTTCC
Organism: Bacteroidetes bacterium HGW-Bacteroidetes-3; assembly: GCA_002842505.1. Classification (GTDB taxonomy): domain Bacteria; phylum Bacteroidota; class Bacteroidia; order Flavobacteriales; family Flavobacteriaceae; genus Lutibacter. Next base: position 2,793 of record PHDE01000087.1, read on the forward strand.
GCAATTGGTGGCAGGACCAATTGAAAGGGCAACCAATTTATTGCCGCAATTTTATAAAAAGAGAACCTTTGATTACAGCAAAGCGGTTGACGGCATGCGCCAAATACTTTGGGGGCTTTTCAAAAAAGTGGTGATTGCTGATACTTGCGCAGAATCCGCAAATGCCATTTTTAACAACTCGGATGATTTTTCGGGAAGTACGCTAGTATTAGGTGCTTTATACTTTACTTTCCAAATTTATGGTGATTTTTCTGGATATTCTGACATAGCTATTGGAACTTCAAGACTTTTTGGATTTAACTTAAAACGAAATTTTGCATTTCCGTATTTTTCAAGAGATATTGCGGAATTTTGGCGACGTTGGCACATATCCTTATCTACATGGTTTAGAGATTATTTGTATATTCCATTAGGAGGAAGCAGGGGTGGAACTTGGATGAACATTCGGAATATTTTTATCATATTCATCGTAAGTGGTTTTTGGCACGGAGCCAATTGGACTTTTATTGTTTGGGGTGGTTTGAATGCACTTTATTTTTTACCGCTCTTGGTATTTAATAAAAACAGACAGCATTTGGAGATTGTTGCCAAAGGAAAATACCTACCAACGATTAAAGAGTTTTTTCAAATAATAACCACTTTTGGTTTGACGGTATTTGCCTGGATATTTTTTAGGGCTGAAAATATTGGGCACGCATTTAGGGTTATTTCCGAAATATTTTCGTCATCTTTATTCTCCATGCCGGGATTTAAAAATTACACAATTATATTTTTAATTTTGATATTTATACTGATTGAATGGATTGGAAGAGAACAAGAATTTGCTTTAGAAAATTTAGGATTGAGTTGGAATAGGTCATTGAGATATGGAATGTACTATGCAATAATAATCGCGATATTTTTGTATGGAGGAAAGGAACAACAATTTATTTATTTTCAGTTTTAAGAAATGTTAGAAATGAAGAACTTTGGAAAAAATATATTGCTTTTTCTAATTCCTTTGGTCATATTTATTGTAGGATTTGATATTTATTTATGGAATATTAATTCTATATATAAAGAAAAAGAAAAAGGATTAATTTCTAATGAAGATTCAATTGAAATTTTGATTTTGGGGAATTCTCATGCGAATTATGGAGTTGACCCAAAGCAATTTACTTTAGATGCTTATAATATAGCAAATGTTAATCAATCAATCTATTTTGATAAAAGATTAACGCTAAAATATTTGAATAATTTATCTAAATTAAAATATGTTTTGATTAGTGTTGATTATCATTCATTATATTTTTCTAGCCAAGGAATTAGAGACATATGGTCATATTATGGAAATAATATTAAATATAAAAATAAAAGTTATTTACTTCCTGAGATCTCACCGTTTTTATTTGGTTATACCCCAAAGGTTTCGGTGGCTTTATTAAAAAAATATATTATTAACACTTGGAAATTTAAAAATGAAAATATAATTGATTTTAATGTGGAAGAAGGTATTAATCTGCAAGATTCAATTTTAAAAGGTTTTATTACTTTTGAAGGGACAAATGAACTTGAGTTTCAGAGTAATGTTATTAAAAATAGAGCAGAGAGTTTTGTAAGTAAGGGATTAAACAAATCCATAAAAAAAGAACAAGAAGAAATATTAGCAGATTTAGAAGGTTTTATTGCCATACTTAAAAATAAAGGGATTAAACCAATTTTATTTGCATCACCTTGTTATATAGATTTTAATTCCTATTTACATCATGATATCTTACTTAATAATAAACAGGTAATAAATGATTTATGCCAAAAATTTAATATCCAATTTTTGGATTATTCAAATAGCAAACAATTTTATAAATCAGATTTTTATAACTCCGATCATTTAAATAAAACCGGTGGAGCTAAATTTGGAAAAATTCTTAACATTGAGATTCTCAAAATGAAAAACATTCAAAATTAAGTACTTAATTTATTTGTGTTTTTAAATTATGAATCTTGAACATTTTTTTAGGAATTGTAAATAGGTGGATTATTTATCATTTTATAATTAGTTTCCAAACTCGTTTGAAATTCCTATTTTTACAAAAAAAATGCCACATGAATAACCCATTAGTTTCCATCATTATCCCAACCTACAACCGGGCGCATCTTATTGGTGAAACTTTGGATAGCGTTTTGGCACAAACCTACACCAACTGGGAATGCATTGTGGTGGATGATGGGAGTACAGATGGAACGGAAAAACTATTGGCTGCTTATTGTGAAAAAGATTCCCGTTTTCAATACCATCACCGCCCAAATAATAGGCCCAAGGGCGCCAATGCCTGCCGTAATTATGGGTTTGAGTTGAGTAAAGGTGAATATGTGAATTGGTTTGATGATGATGATGTGATGCATAAAAACAAACTTTTTATCCAAGTAAAAGCTTTAGAAAATAGCGATTATAATTTTTCGGTGTGCCAAACATTAGTTTTTGAAAACACTGTTGAAAATATAGTTGGTTTAAGAAGTGAAAATATTTATTCAGAGGATATTTTCTTTGATTATTTAACTCAAAAAATATCTTGGTTGACTCAGGCTCCACTATGGAAGAAAAGCTTTTTACAAACTTTTGACTATCTATTTGATGAAGGGCTGCAAGCCGCGCAAGAATGGGAGTTTCATTGTAGGGTTTTATCCTATTGTAACGATTATGTCGTAATAAATGAGCCATTGGTTTATATTAGACAGCATCAAAATAGTGTAACCTATAATGGTGATGAAAAAAATAGAATGTGGCATTATTTTTTAGCCAGAAATAAATTATATAAAAATGACAAAATAAATTTAAATGTGGAAGTTTCTGAATTTCTGCAGAATTATTTATTAAAGAATTTTAAAAATTATGTTAGGTCATATTGTTTAAAGGAAACTTTAAAATCATTTTATTTATATGTATTGGTTGAAAAAAAATTCAATATAAAGGTGAAATTTTATGCAAGTATTGGAATGATAAGTTATTTAATGACACATAAAGGGCATGTGTTTCTAAAAAAAGTTAAATATACAAGATGAAACCCTTAGTCTCCATTATTATTCCTACTTATAATCGTGCTCATTTAATCAGTGAAACGCTTGATAGTATTTTAGCGCAAACTTATATGAATTGGGAATGTATTGTAGTGGATGATGGCAGCACGGACAATACAAATTCGGTGGTAATTGGTTACGTTTCTAATGATTCAAGATTTCAATATCATCAAAGACCAAAATACAAAACAAAAGGGCCATCATCTTGCCGTAATTATGGGTTTGAATTGAGTAAAGGTGGCTATGTAAATTGGTTTGATGATGATGATGTAATGATGCCAGATGCTTTGCAAAAACGAATTTCTTTTTTTAAACCAAATGTAGATGCAGTAATTTGTAAATTACAGCACTATGATTTTGATAAAAATGTAATTTTAAATGAAACCAAAATTATCTCAAATAATATAATTAATGATTATTTACTTGGCGTTATAATTTACTTTGTATCTGGTCCTATTTGGAAAAGGGAATTTTTATTAAAACAAAAAAGATTATTTGATGAAGGTTTGTCAAATCTTGATGATTGGGATTTTAATCTAAGAATGCTATATGCCAATCCAAATTTAATTTTTGTTGAAGAGGCATTAATTAAATATAGGGTTCATAACAATTCACTTTCCCAACAAATTATTCAATTGAATTTTGAGGAGATAAAGTCAGAATTAAAAGCGAGATTAAAACATCTTTGGCTATTGCGTTTTAAAAAAGATATCAATATCAAGCAATTTAAAAAGTTTGTGATTGGAAGAAATAAATCATTTTTACGGGAAGCTTTGATTGAAAATAATAGCGCTAAGTTTTATTTATTCAAAACATTAATGATAAGTCAATTTCTTGCATTTGATGTTGTTGGCTTGGTAAAATCAACTTGTGGTTTTATGAGTTATAGCATCATAAATAAAGGATATTTCTTTTTTAAATGAGGATATTTGAAATTACTTGTTATTAAATTAATTTAAGAATTATAATTAATGAAAGATAAACGTAAAATTTTAATAATATGTCCTGCGTTAGATAATTTGGGAGGAACCGAATTGGAAACAATAATTACGGCAAAGGTTTTTTTAGAAAATAATATAGCAAAGCAAATTATCATCTTTTCGCCAAACAAAGTTTCAAATTTAATAAAAGGTTTTTCAGATGTAAATGAGATTTTATTTCAGCATTATCCAACATTTTTAAAAAGCAAATTTTTATTATTACTAGATTATTACTTAAAAAAAGTTTTTAAGTTAATTCAAAGAGATTATAGTCCAATTCATTATTTTTTCTGGTTTTTCAAATCAATATTTTGTAAATATGATTTTGTATATGTGATTACAGATAGTGCTCAATTTTATTACGCACCAATTATTGTGAATTTTAATTTAAATAAAGTAATTATCAAATTCACAACTTGTTTTGATTATACTAATTGGAATAACTTACAAAGAATAATTCTTAAAAAATGTAGTTCAGTTCTTGTAACAGCAGTAAGTCAAAAGTCATTTCTGCAATCCAAATTTCAAGTTAATAATATTGGCGTTGTTGATGTTTTTATATGGAATGAAGAAATATTAAATAAAATTTCAGTTGAAAAAGAAGAAAAATTTATATTTGGAATGCTCTGCAGGATATCAAAAGAAAAGAAAATTGAAGATGCCATCAAAATAGTATTCAATTTACGTAATCTTGGTTACAAAGTAAGCCTAATTATAAAAGGACCTTCCCTTGATCAGTATTATCTTGAGTTTCTAAATAATTTAATAATTGATTTAAATGTTACGAAATTTGTTACAATAGATACAGCATTAATTTTACCGTCACAAATTCCTGATTTTTATCAGAGTATAAATGCATTTTTGATAACATCAAATTTTGAAGGAGGTCCTAATACAGGAATGGAATGTTTGGCTGCCGGAATACCTGTTTTAAGCTATGATATTGGTGCAATGCACGAAAGATTAGAGCCTTTTGAAGAATTATTAATTGCTGAAGATTTTGAAATATTTCTTAAAAAAACAATAATAATTTTAAATTTAGATGAAGTTGGTTACCAAAATTTAAGGAATTCATTAAAAAAACACTATATAAATAATTATTCAAATGAATTAAAGTTAAAAAAAACCATTGGTTTTCTGTCTTAGTTGTAAATTTGGTTTTTTGCTTTTATTTATATTTTTAGAGTTTTATGAAATTAAATAATAAACTTGTTTCAATCATCATTCCCTGCTACAACCAAGCCCAATACTTGGATGAAGCGTTGCAATCTGTATTAGACCAAACCTATACCAATTGGGAATGTATTGTAGTGAATGATGGAAGCCTTGATGACACAGAAAAAATCGCAAAAACATGGACAGCAAAAGACAATCGTTTTATCTACTTTTATAAAGAAAATGGAGGGGTGAGCAGTGCCAGAAATTTTGGTTTAGAAAAGGCGAAAGGCGACTATATACAGTTTTTAGATGCTGATGATATTTTAGATAAAAACAAATTGAAATTGTCATTAAACCAATTGAACGCTACCGAAAATGAAACGATAAAAATAGTGATTTCTAATTTTAGGAAGTTTACTAACAACCCCGATAAAACAACCATTCCGTATTGCAATTTGAATGCCCAATTATTTAATTTTGAAAGCCTAATGTATCGGTGGAATGAGACTTTTTCTATTCCAATTCATTGTGGATTTTTTGAAGCCACTTTATTTGAAGGCATCAGGTTTCCTGAAAATTTAACCGCCCAAGAAGATTGGATTGTTTGGGTAAATATATTCAAGATGGGAGCTAAAGCACTTTTTATAGACAAACCATTGGCATTATATAGAAGAAATGATAAGAGCAGGACGATGACAAAGGATTTGCATTCAGATCAGCTCAAGGCTTATGAATATTTTAAAAATAACCTTTCAGAAGCCGAATTTCACAAACTGTCAGTCGTTTTAATATCAAGATATTACAGGTCTACAATCCATTTCAAAACAAAATTAAATGAAATAAAACAAACCAATACCTATAAATTAGGCTACCTAATCAAAAAAGCCTTGCGCAAATTGGGAATTTTAAAACCATCTAAATATTTATTTGAAAAAATATTGAAATTAAAAATTGTTTCTAAATATTTATAAACGCCAATTTAAAAATATATGCTCGCCATAGTAATTCCCTATTATAAACTCACTTTCTTTGAAGCTACATTACAGTCATTGGCAAATCAAACGAATCAGCGATTTAAAGTGTATATTGGTGACGATGCCAGCCCGGAAAATCCGTTAGCTTTATTGGAAAATTATAAAGATAAATTTGACTTTCAGTATCATAGATTTGAAGAGAATTTAGGTGGAATATCTTTGGTAAAGCAATGGGAACGTTGTATAGCTATGGCAGGTAATGAAGATTGGATGATGATTTTGGGAGATGATGATGTTTTAGAGAATAATTGTTTTGCAGCTTTTTATGAAAATTTAAATGAAATTGAAGCGTTGAAAATAAACGTTATACGATTTGCCACAAAAATTATAAACTCTATAAGCGAACCTATTTCAAAAGTTCATTCACACCCCAAGTTAGAAAATTCAATAGATTTTTTAATGCGAAAATTTAAAGGAGGAACCAGAAGTTCTTTAAGTGAATACGTTTTTAAAAAGCAAATAGTGGACACCATTAAATTTAAAGATTTGCCATTAGCATGGGCTAGCGATACACTTGGTGTGGTTGAATTTTCAGAGAATAGGAATATCTATACAATTAACGATGCATTAGTGAGTTTTAGGTTAAGTGGTAAGAATATTACTAGTCAGGCGGATTCAATCGAAAAAAATGAAGCTTGGTTTCAATTTTATGATTACCTACTTACAAATTATGGCAAACAATATTCCCAAGAGTTAGTCAATATGTTGTTTGATAGACTTGAAAAAGTACAGTTAAACAATAAAAAAACACCGCTGCGATGGGTAAAACTATTTTGGTTATATGTGCATTTTTTTCAATATTCAAGGTTTTTATCGTTATTTGTAAAGATTAAAAAAAGTATTAGATGAGGTTTTTAGTTATTGTACAAGATTTAAGGGTTAGTGGAACGAGTGCAGGAATTGGAAGAAGATCATTCTTAGCAAAATTACGAAAAGCATATCCTGCTGCTGTTATTGATGTAAATTACATCATTCATAGAGATACTGAAGACCGTTTGGATTTGTTGCCGGTAGATTCAGTTGTTAAACATATTGTATCTACAAAAATACCAGCTTACATTACTTTTTTGAATAGGCTTTATTGGCGAATGTTTCATGTGTCTTTAAAAGAGCGTTACATTCATAAACAATTCGCTCAATACATGGCTGCTATTGATTATTTAGCTTACAATCATATTTTTATTATGAGTTCTGGGGTTGGACACGAAACCATTTTGGCTACCCATAATTTACCCATTTTAAGAAATGCTATTTTGGTTTTCCATGACCCTTATCCCTTGACCTGGTATGTAGGTGCGAATAAGATACCTTCTAAATTAGATTTTTTTCGTTTGAAGCGCACAATGGAAGTAGTAACGCAAGCTAAAGCATGTTGCAGTACAGCGAAGTTTATGTCCCATGATTTGCAGCATTTGTATGCTTCAAAAAAGAAATTTTATACTTTAGCCCATCAATTTGACGCTGCTGTTTTTGACTTGTCTGATACTAGTCAAATGCTAAAGAAGACTAAGAAAGTAAACATTTCTTACCATGGAGCATTGATGTTTGGTCGAAATGTTGAAAATTTGTTATTGGCTTATGAACAATTGCTGCAAGAAAATCCTGAATATAAACAACAAACAGAGTTTGTATTACGAGTAAAAGGCGAAGGAATCAAACAACTGAAAGAACGTTTTAGAAACGTTTCCAATATTCAAATTTTAGATACGCTGAATTTTTCTAATTCTTCTAATGAACAAATCCATGAAAGTGATATTGTAGTCATTTTGGAAAATGGGCCGTTGTATTGCAATATTTTAGTGGGAAAAGCATCCTTTTTGGCGGCTTATCAAAAGCCTGTGTTGTGCATCTCTCCTGAAAAAAGTGAGTTGCGAACCATTATTTCAGATGAAAGATGTATTGCCAACATGCATGATATGGTAGAAATTAAGTCTAAATTGCAAGCATTAATAGATGATCGTTTGGTCTCTAATGAACCGTTTTACCCGTTTGGTGATTATTTTTCTGATGAAAATTTTAAGGTAATGTTGGATAAAGTGTTATTTGAATTGAATTATTATTAATTATGGCAATAAATTTATTTTGGTTTTCCCTAAATAGAGATGATGGTAAAGAAAACTTCGGTGATTTGTTGTCTGATTATATCATTCGTAAAATTTCAAATAAAAAAATAATTCGAGTAATTCATCCTTCAATGAGAAGGTACAAGTATTTTTTAAAACACTATTTAGCAGTAGGTAGTATTCTTGAAGTAGCGAATTTAAATTCAATCGTTTGGGGTAGTGGTTTAATTAGAAAAAATGATCTTATTAAAAAAGCTAAATTTCTGGCAGTTCGCGGTCCAATTACAAGAAAAAGATTATTAGAATTGGGTTACAAGGTACCTGAATTATATGGAGATCCTGCAATTTTGTTACCTCAATTTTATTCAAATAATCCTATTAAAAAATATAAAATCGGAATAATCCCTCATTATGTTGACTATGATATAATAAAAACCTCTCTCACAAGTAATAAACATATAACTATAATTGATTTACTTACAAACAATGTTGAGAAAGTCATTGAGGAAATTTTAGAATGTAATTATGTTATTTCGTCATCTTTGCATGGGTTGATAGTGCCTCATGCATATGGCATTCCAGCATTATGGGTGAAATTTTCAGATAAATTAGGTGGGGATAATATTAAATTTTATGATTATTTTGAATCAGTTAACATTATTTATAATAATGAAATCAATTTAAATACTAAACAAGTAGAATTGGATTTCTTACTAAAATTATTAAATGATAATAAAGAAATTATTTTACCTACTAAAAAGATAATTAGACAAAGAAAAATTGATTTATTAGAATCCAATCCCTTTAAATAATGCGAATAGGTCATAACCCACATAAAGACAAACCATTAGAAACATCAGAATATACCCATCAGGTAATATTCCCTGTTTATATTCCTAACCAAGAAGGTTATTTTAAAGACAGTTTTCAAATCTTCCAACTTTGCTTAGAATCCCTATTTGCAACCACTCACAAAAAAACATTTATAACCATTGTAAATAATGGAAGTTGTTCAGAAATAAAAGAATATTTGAATGAACTGTTTAAGGAAGACAAAATACAAGAAATTATTCATACCGAAAATATTGGCAAACTCAACGCAATATTAAAAGGATTGGCTGGAAATGACATTGAATTGGTCACCATTTCAGATTCGGATGTGTTATTTCTTCCAAATTGGCAAATAGAAACTGCAAAAATATTTAACGAAGTCCCAAAAGCAGGGGTTGTTGGTATTGTCCCTCAATTTAAAATGTACGAAACAAATTGTGGCAATGTTATTTTTGATAATCTGTTTAATAAAAATTTAAAATTTATACCTGTAAAAAATCCAGATGCTTTAAAACGATTTTATGACAGTATTGGTTGGGCCAGAAGTTACAATCAGGACTATTTAGCTTATAATTTAGGGTTGGAAATTGATCTGAATTTAAAAGTATTGATAGGTTCAGGGCATTTTGTTGCAACATATAAAAAGGATATTTTCAATGAAATTACCACTTTTATTGGTTATAAATTAGGCGGAATCAGTGAAGCATATTTGGATGTGGCACCATTGAAAAAAGGCTACTGGCGTTTAACTACGTATAATAATTTTGCCTATCATTTGGGGAATACACTTGAAGATTGGATGGAAATAAATCCTAAACAAATGATCACGAATGAATGTTTATATTCAGATTTTGAAAAAAGCAAAAAGACAAATGCACTTATTTATTTTATTAAAAACAGGGTCTTTGTAAAATTTATCTCCATAAAATGGATGGTGAAGCTGTTTTTAAAATGGAAAAATCTGCCAAATGGAATGATAAAAAATTATTGAATAGATGTTCCGAGTAAAAGAAAAATTCACCATATTAATTCCAACCAAAAATAGATTGGAAGAATTAAAACACACACTATTCAAATTAGAGTCTATTCTTGTAAGAGAAGATACGATTTGCATCATTTGTGATGATGGTTCAACTGAAGGCACTTTTGATTATGTAACTAAACATTTTCCAAAGATAGAGATTTTTAGAAATGAGGAATCGAAAGGTATTCATTATGTAAGAAATAGACTTCTTAATAAAGTTAAAACACCATTTGCTATCAGTATCGACGATGATGCACATTTTATAACATTAGGTATTTTTGAAATTATTGAAAATTATTTTTCAGAAAATGAAAAAGCAGGTATACTCTCTTTTCGTGCTTATTGGAATAAAAATGAACCCAGTTTAACCATTATAAATGAAAAATCAACAATAGTAAAGGGTTTTGGAGCAGTGGGTTTTGCTATTAGAATGAGTGCCTGGGATAGTATTCCTAATTTTCCGGAATGGTTTATTTTTTATGGCGAAGAAGATTTTGCGGCATTTCAGTTGTTTAAAAAAGGTTGGGAAGTGCATTATGTGCCAGAAATATTGGTGCACCATAGGGTTGATTTAAAAGCTAGAAAAAATGAAAAGGATTACCGTTTGCGTTTGAGACGTTCATTACGTTCGGGCTGGTATTTGTATTTTATGTTTTATCCTTTAAAGGTGATTCCAAGAAGATTAGCCTATACCCTTTGGATACAAATTAAAAACAAGATTTTTAAAGGTGATAGGAAAGCTGCACTAGCAATTGTGCAAGCTATGTGTGATGTAATGCTTAATTTACCAAGACTATTAAATAACGCAAATAGATTAACCACCAAAGAGTTTAAAGCGTATTCAAAATTACCGGATACAAAATTATATTGGATACCGGAAGAAGACTAATTAAAGCTGTATTTTTACATTAATGAAAACAATAAGAATAATAGCCATCATCCCTGCACGAGGAGGTTCAAAAAGATTGCCCAATAAAAACGTTAAATTATTAGGAGGTCTGCCATTAATAGCACACAGCATTAACTATGCAAAAGAGAATCATATAGATAAAATTGTGGTGAGTACCGATGATGCTTTCATAAAGGAAATTGCCTTGCAATATGGCGCTGAGGTGATGGACAGGCCAATGGCTTTGGCTACTGACAACTCTCCAACAATTGACACTTTAAAACAGGTGATGGAAAATGTTGAAGGACATTATGACTATGTAATTTTATTGCAGCCTTCAAATCCCTTACGACCAAAAAACCTGTTGCAGGAGGCTTTTGAACGAATGAATGATGGCAGTTTCGACAGTTTAATGACCGTTACAAGAAATGAACAGAAATTTGGCAAGATTATAAACGATAAATTTGTGCCTTACAATTACGCTATAGGACAGCGCAGCCAAGAGTTGGAACCTTTATATTATGAAAATGGCTTATTGTATATTGCCAAAACCGCATTAATTTTGGAAGGCAAATTACTGGGAGAAAATCATGTGCCGTTTATTGTAAATCATCCCTATGCCAGTGTTGACATTGATACCCAAGAAGATTTTGACTATGCAGAATATTTATTTGATAAACACACCCCCAACCCCTCTCAAGAGGGGCGTTAGGCGTGGATAAAAAGTTGAGTTATAATTTAAAACATGGTATCTTTATGGAGAATAATATCAAGGATTTTTCAATGAAAAGAATCAAAAATCAAAA
>PHDE01000088.1:0-14475 GCA_002842505.1 Bacteroidetes bacterium HGW-Bacteroidetes-3
ATGAGAAGTGAGCGGCATTTTCTGTTCTTTCCGTTCATCCATAAAGAATAAGGGCTGTCCTATTTCGTCCGGCTTTCCTGATCGGATTTCCCTTCAGCTCCACCAGGCGCCTGCTCGGGTGGGGATTTTTCGGCCGGGTTCGGTTTTTCCTCTTCATTGTTGAACCCTTTCCCGTAAAGAAGGGAATCTTTCATCTCTTCGGCCTGGCTTCTGATCTCGTCCACCTTCAACTCCTCTTTGACATCGTCGAGGGCCCGCCTGAATTCGGCCAGTCCCCTTCCCAGGGCCCGGGCCACTTCGGGAAGCTTTTTGGGGCCGATGACAATCAGGGCCACGATGAGGATAATCACGATTTCAGACAAGCCGATATCAAACACGCCGCGAACCTTTCTTCGGGGTGCAACCTGGTGCACGCGAGATTTGCGTCAAGGCGAAAATCTTATCTTCTTTTACTTCGTTGTCAATCATTTTCCCGGGCATTTTCCCGGGCATTTCCCCTGGCCTTTTCCCCGGCCTTATCCCGGGCGCAAGGGGGTGAAACCCTTTGCTTTCCATAGCATTGTATGGTAGAAGAAGGCAATTTCTCAACAGTTTTTGCTTTGGGCAGAAATGGAGGTGGAGGGTGGCCTCACGAACAGGGATCGTCAAAGATATTTGTTATCTGAGACACGAAACAAGCGCATTTCATCCGGAATCGCCCAAGCGGCTACAGGCGATTTATGAAATGCTCGATGACGCCGAGATGAAGGGAAAGTTCGTCGATATCAAACCCAGATGCGCCACGAGCGAGGAAATCGGTCGAATTCACAATGCCAAGTACATAGCCAGCGTGGAAAAAACCGCCGGTCTGCCCCACTGCTATCTCGATCCGGACACGGAGACCTCGCCGGAGTCGTGTAGCGCCGCTAAGATGGCTGCGGGGGGATTTTGCAGCGCCATCGACAGTGTTCTGAAGGGCGAGGTCAGAAATGCATTTGCGTTTGTCAGGCCCCCCGGACACCATGCCGAGTCGGACCGGGCCGCGGGGTTCTGCCTCTTCAACAACGTGGCGATCGGGGCGATGCACGCCCTTCAGAGCCATCAGCTCAACAAGATCCTGATCGTCGATTGGGACCTCCACCACGGCAACGGAACCCAGCATTCATTCTATGAAGACAACAGGGTCGTTTATTTTTCGACCCATCAGTTCCCGTTTTATCCCGGAACCGGGAGCATCTATGAGATCGGCCGCGGCAAAGGGTTGGGCTATACCATCAACGTTCCCCTGGCTCAAGGTCCGGGGGATGCGGAATTCATGCGGATCTACCAGAAGCTCCTGACACCGGTGGCGCTGGAATTCAAGCCGCAACTGATCCTCATTTCCGCCGGATTCGATATCTACTTTGAAGATCCGCTGGGCGGGATGAGAGTGACCCCGAAAGGCTTTGCCGGGCTCGTGCGCGTTCTCATGAACGTTGCGGACAAGTGTTGTGACGGAAAGCTGGCGGTCATCCTGGAAGGCGGATACCATGTCCAGGGATTGACTGAGTCGGTCCGGGCGGTGCTGAGGGAAATGCGAAACGATACAAACAAGTCCGAACAGGATCTATACAACATTTCGGCCTCGGCCAATCCTGCCGTGGACCGGATCATCCAGACGGTGGTGGAGCAGGTAAAGCCGTTCTGGAAATCGTTGCAGTAAAGCGCTTCGATCACGCCCAGGGGCGTTTGCGCCCGGGCGAAACGGCTCCCGGTTAAGTTGTATCCTCCGCTCTGCTGGTGCGCCTTTAGCCTCTGGACTCTTCCAGCGGGAGAGACAGGCAGATCAATAAAAAGGGATATGGATTGCTTGTGGATCTTATCCACGAGCTTTTTTTGTTAACAGGTCCTCGAAAGAAAAGGGGTGGAAATTGAAGATCTCAAAAGAGCAGGTTGAATACGTCGCACATCTGGCGCGGCTCGATTTCAACGAGGCGGAAAAAGAGAAATTCACGTCTCAGCTCAACAGTATTCTCATGTACATGGAAAAATTGATTGAAGAACCCCGTCATATAGAAATTCAAATTGTTGGTGATAGCCGCGGGAAAGCCTGTCACCTCTCGGAAAGAGATTGCTCCATTCAACGTCGTCATCAAAAACTTACCGAAGAAGCCCCTTCACCTTTTATGACCACGCAATTGCGAAAAAAAATGGGGGAGGCAGCCGTGAAAGCTGCGGAATATATTTCTTATGAAGGAGCGGGAACCATTGAGTTTTTGGTGGATAAGCACCGAAATTTCTATTTTATGGAAATGAATACGCGTATTCAGGTGGAACATCCAATTACGGAACAGGTTATGGATTTTGATTTAATTTTTGAACAAATTAAAGTGGCTGCGGGAATTCCTATTTCAGGAAAAAACTATTTTCCCAAATTACACGCTATTGAATGCAGAATAAATGCGGAAGATCCTTATAAAGATTTTAGGCCTTCACCGGGCAAAATTACAACATTGCACATTCCTGGAGGTCATGGAATTAGGGTGGACACCCATGTTTATGCGGGTTATACCATTCCGCCGAATTATGATTCCATGATTGCGAAATTAATTACAACAGCCCAAACACGTGAAGAAGCTATCAACAAAATGAAAAGAGCTTTGGATGAGTTTGTTATTGAAGGCATAAAAACTACCATTCCTTTTCACAGACAATTAATGGATCATCCAGATTATATTGCAGGTAATTATACCACTAAATTTATGGAAGATTTTGAAATTGACCCCGAAGAAAACAAGTAGAATTTTAATTTGAAATAAAAATAAAGGATTCCATTAGACATCGGGATCCTTTATTTTTTTAAATTTACTTCTGGATATTCATAAAATGAAACGAGCATAACGGAAACTCTAAGCAAAAACCAATGGAAAAATGCGAATTAAATATGACCAAATTAAAAAAATAAATATTTGCATATGAAAGAAAAAGAGCTACACTTCGACGGGATTGATAAAATTATTTTAAAACATTTGATGGAAGATGCCCGAACGCCAATTTTAAGCATAGCCCGTGAAATTGGAATATCAGGCGCGGCAATACACCAAAGATTGCGAAAACTGGAAGCGGCCGGATTAATTACAGGCTCAAAATTTATGATCAACCCGAAAGTATTGGGTTACAAAACATTGGCTTTTGTTGGAATTTTTCTGGATTCTGCCAGTAAATATTCTGCGGCCATTACCCGGTTAAAGGAAATTCCGGAAGTTATTGAAAGTCATTATACCACAGGAAATTATGCCATCTTCATAAAAATTATGTGTAAAGACAATGAGCATTTAATGAAATTGCTCAATCAGGAAATTCAATCTATCAAAGGAGTTGCCAGAACGGAAACTTTTATTTCGCTCGACCAACAGATTGATCGTCAAATTAAACTATAAAAAGCCGTATCAACGGCTTTTTTATAGTTTTTTCGTTTTTTTAATCTCTGCCTCCTAAAATTGCAAAGCCCCAATAAAGCAACATGGCCAATGATCCTAAAGCCGCAACCAAATAAGTTCTTGCCGCCCATTTTAAAGCGTCTTTTGCGCCATCTTGCTCCCTGTTTGTAAGCATATTATTTGTTTTTAGCCAAGCCAAAGCCCTGTTGCTGGCGTCATATTCAACAGGTAAAGTGATAAAGCTAAATATAGTTGCAAGCGCCATCATTGCAAGTCCAATAACTGCAATGGTAAATCCAATGCCAGTATTGCCGGAAGCCGCTCCTAAAATTAAGCCGCCAAAAACCAGCCATTGTGAAAATTTAGAGGAAATGTTCACTGCCGGCACTAAAGTTGAACGCAGTTGCAGCCATTGATAGGCTTGCGCATGTTGAACGGCATGCCCAACTTCATGCGCAGCTACAGAGGCTGAAGCTGCATTTCGTTGTGCATAAACAGACTCGCTTAAATTTACGGTTTTGGTTAGCGTATTGTAATGATCTGTTAATTGGCCCGGCGTTGATATAATTTTTACATCATAAATACCATTGTCATTCAACATTTTTTCAGCAATTTCCTTTCCGCTTAAACCATTTTCTAATTGTATGGTTGCGTAATGCTTAAATTTGTTTTTCAACTTTTGGCTCACCAACCAGCTTACTAATGAGATTAATCCAATAATAATATAAAACCCTATCATATTTTTCTTTTTTTAATTAATGTATTTTTAATTTGGTAAATTTACATCATAAATTATTCCAAAATTCAGGCACAGACAAAATGGCAAAAATTCCAAATATCCTCTTAATTTATACCGGAGGAACCATAGGTATGGTTAAGGATTATAAAACTGGAGCTTTAAAGATATTTAATTTTGACAAGCTTTTAAAGCATATACCGGAACTTAATCAATTAAATTGCACCATACAAAGCATTTCTCTCGACGAACCTATTGATTCTTCAAATATGAACCCCGATAATTGGGTTTTAATTGCCGAAATAATTGAAAAAAACTACGAACAATTTGATGGGTTTGTAATATTGCATGGATCAGACACCATGTCTTATACTGCTTCAGCAATAAGTTTTATGTTTGAAAATTTATCAAAACCCGTTATTTTTACGGGTTCACAATTGCCAATAGGCGATTTAAGAACTGACGCCAAAGAAAATTTAATTACTTCCATTGAAATTGCTGCTTCCCAAGAAGATGGTGTTCCAATTATTTCGGAAGTATGTTTGTATTTTGAATATAAATTATATAGGGCAAACAGAACCACAAAAATAAATGCGGAACATTTTGAAGCGTTTACCTCACCAAATTTCCCGCCACTTTGTGAAAGTGGGGTTCATTTAAAATTTTATAAACAATTAATTTATAAGCCGAAAGAAATCAAACCCTTTAAGGTCAGAAAAAAATTAGACAATAATATTGTGATATTAAAAATTTTTCCGGGAATTACTGAAAATGTTGTTGGGAGTATTTTTGGAATTAAAGGACTGAAGGGCGTAATTTTAGAAACATTTGGTTCAGGAAATGCACCCACCGAAAAATGGTTTATTGCTTTATTAAAACAAACAATAGAAAAGGGAGTCCATATTGTAAACGTAACCCAATGTATAGGAGGAAATGTAATAATGGGACAATATGAAACTAGTATTGAGTTAAAAAAAGTCGGAATTATTAATGGAGGAGATATAACTACTGAATCTGCTTTGGCCAAACTGATGTACTTATTGGGCGAAAATATTTCAAAAAATAAATTTAAATCAATTTTTGAAACTCAGCTTAGGGGTGAAATAAGTGCAATAGTGTAGTTTTTTATGACAAAAAATAGGTGTTTACTGATTAATTTTTAATATTTTAGCTAAAATTACATTATTTTTTGCCAATTATAAAAAAAGACAAACATTAAAAAAAATCAATTTTAAATTGTTATAAAATTTTTACAACTCAACATTTTTTTGTTACTTGCCATACGCAAAAGATGTCTAAACGTAGAGGTATTAGATAAGTTAAAGACTTTAAAATCTTTCTCTTCGATGACTTGTTTGTTTTGTAAAAATTATTATATATTTAACCCGTGAAATTAATAAATTAACTATTAGACAATGAAAAGAGTATTTACTATCCTTGCAATTACAGGATTATTGTTATTTGGAGCAGCGCCTAAAGCTTTTGCACAAGATGCCGCGAAAACTGAACAAGTTGCTGACGCAACCGAATCAAAAACATTTCATCAAGAATTAAAACAACGTTTTATTGAAGGTGGACCATTCTTTATGGGAATTGTATTGGTAACCTTAATATTAGGGTTGGCAATTGCTATTGAAAGAATTATTTACCTTAATATGGCTACCACTAACACTAAAAAATTAGTGAGCAGTGTTGATGAAGCTTTATCTTCAGGTGGTGTTGAAGCAGCTAAAGAAGTTTGCAGAAACACAAAAGGTCCAGTTGCATCAATTTTTTACCAAGGATTAGACAGAATGGATGAAGGCGTAGAAGCAGCTGAAAAAGCGGTTGTGGCTTATGGTGGCGTTCAAATGGGGCTATTGGAAAAAAATATTTCTTGGTTATCTTTATTTATTGCTTTGGCGCCAATGCTTGGTTTCATGGGTACTGTAATAGGTATGATCAGTGCTTTTGACTCTATTCAGGCTGCAGGGGACATTTCTCCGACAGTTGTTGCCGGTGGTATTAAAGTGGCCTTGTTAACAACCGTTTTTGGTTTAGTTGTAGCGATTATTCTTCAAGTTTTTTACAATTATATTATCTCTAAAGTAGACAGTATTGTAAACAATATGGAAGATGCTTCAATTTCACTAGTTGACCTTTTGGTTAGACTAAAAAAATAATAATCATGGATGATAAAAAATCAAAAATATTAACTTACGTTACAGGTTTAATTGGATTAATAGGCTTCTATTTTTTCGTTAGAATTGTAATGGAAGGTGATGACGCAATAAAGGAAGATGGTGCCTTACAGGCTAGTATTTTATCGCCATTTATTTCATTTTCAATATTTTTATTGATTGCAACTGCTGTGATTTCATTAGTTTTTTCAATGTTGAACTTAACCAAGCATCCCGATGTCTTTAAAAGAACATTGATGGGAGTTGCCGCTATGGCTGTTTTATTGGTGGTGGCTTATGTTTTTGCTTCTGGTGATGCAGTTACTGATGCCATGGGTAAAGTCATAAAAGATGGAGAAGCCGGAAGTGTGTCTAAATGGGTAAGTGCATTAATAAACTATAGTTTTATTTTAGGGGCTATTGGTTTAGTCTTCTTTTTATTTGACTTTGTAAAATCACTTGTAAAAAATTAATTAAATTATGGCAAGAAGAGAAGTTGGAGAAATTAATGCTGGTTCAATGGCAGACATTGCGTTCTTGCTTTTAATATTTTTCTTAGTGACTACCACTATGGATGTTGATTCTGGAATTGCTCGTAAATTACCGGAAAAAACAGATGTGCAGCCAGATGTAATTGTTAAGGAGAAAAACGTTTTGGATATTGTTGTAAACAGAAACAATCAGTTGTTAGTTGAAAACGAATATGTAAAAGTAACAGATGTGAAAGGTTTGGCAATGAAGTTTATTGACAATGGAGGCGGATTAGGAACTCCAATTGATGGTAAACCAGGAGAACCTTGTGATTATTGCGGTGGAGCTAAAGATCCAAATTCATCAGATCATCCAACAAAGGCAATTATATCTTTACAAAGTGATAGAGGTACAACTTATGGAATGTATGTGTCCATTCAAAATGAAATTGAGGCTGCATATAATCAGTTAAGAAATGATTTGTCTTTGAAGAAATATGGAAGATCTTATGACGCTTTGCTTCAAGATTATAATGATAATCCTACTGAAAGTTTAAAAGTGAAAATTGATGATTTGAAAGATAAATATCCTCAAATTATTACTGAACCTGAACCGATAAAATAATATCAGATTATGAGTAAATTTAAAAAAGGAAAAAAAGGGATGCCTGCAATTTCAACGGCTTCTTTACCTGATATTGTATTTATGTTATTGTTCTTTTTTATGGTTTCTACCACTATGAGAGAAACGGATTTATTAATCAAAAAACCAGCGCTTCCGGTGGCGAGCGAGGTAAAAAAGTTAGAGCATAAAAGTTTGGTAAGCACTATTTATGTGGGTAAATCAAAAGATACTAGGATATCTGGAGATAAAATTCAGGTAAATGATAAAATTATTGAAGTTAAAGATGTTCCGAGTTTTATCTATTCTGAAAGAGCTTTAAGAAAAGAAGAGGAGGTTAAATTTATGACCACATCCATTAAAGCTGATAAGGAAGCTAGTGTAGGTACAATTTTAGATATTAAAGAACAATTGAGGGACATAAATGCGCTGAAAATTAGTTTTTCAACCTCAAAAGGAACTGATTTATCAAAGAATTACAATTAATTATTAGAATTTAAATTTTTAATAAAACAAAAAAGGCAATCATATATATTTTGATTGCCTTTTTTGTTTTTATAAAGTATCTTTGTTAGCATGGTGAAGTATGGCTTAATATTTTTTTTTCTTTTTAGCTTTGTCAAACCACAGGCACAAGTTCATAATGATTCAATAAATCTAAAATATTTAGAGGATCAAATATATTTGTCAGTAACCTATTCTATTTTAAATAATAAACCCCGTTTAATTTCTCAAAATGGATTTTCAGGAGGTTTTTCATTTGGATTTATAAAAGATATTCCTTTAAATGAACTTCGAAATTTGGGATTGGGAATAGGAGCGGGTTATGCCTATAATGTGTATGTCCAAAATTTAAAAATATCCAGAGAAAATAATACAACTTTATTTGAAGTTGCAGAAAATTATAAGACAAACAGGCTTGGAATTAGCTCACTGGAATTGCCTATTGAATTAAGATGGAGAACTTCTACAGCACAAAAATATAGTTTTTGGCGAGTTTATGGAGGTGTAAAACTTTCCTATTTATTTAATGAAAAAACTAAATTTGAAGATGTAGATGGTCCATTAACAACCAAAAACCTGCCAGAATTTAACAAATTTCAATATGGCGTTATATTGTCAGCAGGTTACAGCACTTGGAATTTATACTTTTATTACGGATTAAGCCCATTATTTAAAAATGCGACTTTTGAGGGAAATAACCTTGATATAAAAGATATTAATGTTGGCTTGAAGTTTTACATCATGTAAATAAGGTAGACAATAAACTGCGAAGCTAGCCCAACAATACAACCCAATATAACCTCACTTAACTTATGCGCTTGCAGCTTTAACCTTGCTGAGCCAATCAACCCGACCAAAACAAATAATAGCGCCAAAATTGGGATTAAATTTATTTTATAGAAATAACTAAAATAAAATATAAATCCTATTAAACCTGATATAGCCAAGGTATGCATGCTTATTTTTAGCTTTAAGTAAAAAAAAATATAAGTGCCTATTAAACCTAAACCATAA
The DNA here is from genome assembly GCA_002842505.1 of Bacteroidetes bacterium HGW-Bacteroidetes-3. Taxonomy (GTDB): domain Bacteria; phylum Bacteroidota; class Bacteroidia; order Flavobacteriales; family Flavobacteriaceae; genus Lutibacter. Next base: position 8,904 of record PHDE01000088.1, read on the forward strand.
CCGAGAAAGAATAATGCCAAAAGATTAACTATGGATGATTTATACAACCAATTTCCAATAATAAATGAGATGGAAATAAATAGCAGTGTAGGAAATTTTCGTTCTTCAATAGTTACCATATGGTAACTGTTTATCATTTTAAATCGTTTTAAAAGTGCCAACAACAGTAACGGAAATATATAGGTTCCAATAAAAATGACTATTAATATGGTGTATTCCTGTGGTTTAAAAATAAATTTAGGGATAAATACGAAAAATAAAATGGCACCAATTATGGGAAAATTTATGGGATGAAAAAAATAGGAAATAAATTTTGAAAACTTCATAGTTATTTTTGGCATTTGCTAAAATATTTTTCTTAATCGTGCCACAGGAATATCCAATTGCTCCCTGTATTTTGCAATTGTTCTTCTTGCGATTGGATATCCTTTTTCTTTTAAAATGAGCGCCAATTTATCATCAGTTAAAGGTTTCTTTTTATCTTCTTCTTTTATGACGGTTTCTAAAATGTTTTTTATTTCTCTTGTTGAAACATCTTCTCCCTGGTCATTTTTCATAGATTCAGAGAAAAATTCCTTAATTAATTTTGTGCCGTACGGCGTTGATACATATTTGCTGCTTGCCACACGTGAAACGGTAGAAACATCCATATCTATCACATCTGCGATATCTTTTAAAATCATTGGTTTTAATTTGCGCTCATCACCTGTTAGAAAATATTCTTTTTGGTGTTGCATAATGGCATTCATATTCAAAAGCAATGTTTGCTGACGTTGTTTAATGGCATCAATAAACCACTTGGCAGCATCTAATTTATGTTTTATAAACATAACAGCCTCTTTTTGGGCTTTTGATTTTTCGATGGAATCTTTATAACCGTGCATTAAATTGTTATATTCATTGGAAACATGAAGATCGGGTGCGTTTCTCGAATTTAACGTAAGTTCCAATTCGCCGTCAACAATTCTTATGGTGAAATCGGGCACAATTTGTTCCGTTATTTTACTGTTGCCAACAAAGGAACCACCAGGTTTCGGGTTTAGTCGCTCAATTTGTTTTATGGCATCTTTTAATTCTTCATTGGAGACATGAAACTTCTGCAATAATTTATCGTAATGTTTTTTGACAAAATGTTCAAAACCGTTTTCTAAGATATCAATGGCCAAATTAATGCTTGGTTTTTCTTCTTTTCGCTTTAATTGAAGTATTAAGCATTCTTTCAAATCACGAGCTCCAACGCCTGCAGGATCTAATTGCTGAACAATTTTCAACAATCTTTCCAATTCTTTTTCGTTTGTGAATATATTTTCCGTAAAAGCCAAATCATCTAAAATATCGACTAAATCTCTTCGAATATAACCGCTGTCATCAATGCTGCCAATTAAAAAATCAGTGATAATTTCTTCTTCTTCCGTTAATCGATAGGTGTTTATTTGATTTTTTAAATGTTGCGTAAACGAAGGGCCGGAAGCAAAAGGAATGTCCTTTTCTTCATCATCTGCGGAATAGTTATTGGCTTGTGTTTTGTAATTCGGAATTTCATCGTCACTTAAATATTCATCAATATTAATATCTTCAGTGTTTATACTTTCATTGCCAGAATCATCATACTCATCATAAGTGTCACTTAATTGCGAATTATCAAAGTCCTCAGCGTTTTCATCCTCAATTTCTAAAGCCGGATTTTCTTCTAATTCTTGTTTTAGGCGTTGTTCAAATTCTTGCGTAGGCAATTGAATCAACTTCATGAGTTGAATTTGCTGTGGCGATAGCTTTTGCGATAATTTGAATTGTAAACCTTGTTTAAGCATAAATTAAAATAGCTTTTTTATAAAAATACGAAAAAATCGTTGTATTTACTATAGGATAAATGTTTTGCAATAATAAATTAGAATTCGGCATTTTGAGGCGTTCTTGGGTAAGGAATCACATCTCGAATATTTCCCATTCCTGTTGTAAATTGAACCAAACGTTCAAATCCAAGTCCGAACCCACTATGAACTGCCGTGCCGAATTTTCTGGTATCCAAATACCACCACAATTCCTTTTCATCAATGCCAAGATCCTTCATTTTTTGTTGCAACACATCCAATCTTTCTTCACGTTGGCTTCCGCCAACTATTTCACCAATTCCCGGAAATAAAACATCCATAGCTCTAACGGTTTTTCCGTCATCATTTAAACGCATATAAAAGGCCTTTATTTTTGCTGGATAATCATACAAAATAACCGGACATTTAAAGTGTTTTTCAACCAAAAAGCGTTCGTGTTCACTTTGTAAATCGGTTCCCCATTCTTCAATTAAATATTGAAATTTTTTCTTTTTGTTCGGTGTTGAATTTTTTAGAATATCAATGGCTTCTGTGTAACTAACGCGGATAAAATTATTGTCAACAATAAATTTCAGCTTTTCAATAAGCGACATTTCACTGCGCTCCAAGGCAGGTTTCAATTTATCTTCCTGAGCCAACCTGTCGTCTAAAAACGCCAAATCGTCCTTGCAATTTTTTAAGGTATATGAAATCACCGATTTGATAAAATCTTCTGCCAAGTCCATGTTGTCATCTAAATTGTTAAAAGCCACTTCGGGCTCAATCATCCAGAACTCTGCCAAATGGCGGGTTGTATTCGAGTTTTCGGCTCTAAATGTTGGTCCGAATGTATATACTTTTCCCAAAGCCATTGCGTAGGTTTCTGCCTCTAATTGGCCAGACACGGTTAAATTCGTCAGTTTTCCGAAGAAATCTTTTGAATAATCAATTTTTCCAGCTTCATTTCTTGGAGGATTGTTGGCGTCAAGCGTGGTGACGTTGAACATTTCTCCAGCGCCTTCAGCATCAGAGCCTGTAATTATTGGTGCGTGAAAGTTGTAAAATCCGTTTTTGATAAAATATTTATGCACGGCAAATGACAATGCCGAACGCACGCGCATTACCGCACTAAAAGTATTTGTTCTTATTCGCAAATGGGCATTTTCCCGTAAAAATTCGAAACTGTGTTTTTTTGGTTGAATAGGGTATTCTTCTGGATTTGAATCCCCTAAAATTTCAATTTCTGTAATTTGAATTTCCACATTTTGACCTTTTCCCAAGCTTTCTGTCAATATTCCTTTTATTGAAATTGCGGCACCTGTAGTGATGCGTTTTAAGATGCATTGGTCGGTATTTTCAAAATCGACAATACATTGAATGGTATTTATTGTTGACCCGTCATTTAAGGCAATAAAACGATTCGCCCTAAATGTTCTTACCCAACCTTTAAGGTTTACTTCTTGTGAAAAATTGGTTGAATTTAAAAGTTCAGCCACATTGTATCTTGTCATATTTTAAATTTTTTGCCTTGCAAAGATACGGTTTCCATTGATATTTGACAATTGATAATTAACAATGAATAATTAAGAACTTTTACCTTTTAAACTTTCTAACTTTCAACTTTAAGAACTTATTTATCGACAATATCATCCTCAGTATCGAGTATGGCAAGTGTTGGCTCTTTAAAATCTTCTTTATTCGCAATTGTTTTTTCTAATGAAAGCAGCATTGACGGCAACAATAACAAGTTAGAAGCCATAGCAAATAATAAGGTTACGGAAACCAAGCCGCCTAAAGCAATAGTTCCTCCAAAACTTGAGACGGTAAACACCAAAAACCCGAAAAATAATACGATTGAGGTGTAAAACATGCTAACGCCAGTTTCATGTAAGGCCTTATAAACAGATATTTTTATTCTCCAATTGTTTGCCTTTAATTCCTGGCGATATTTAGCCAAAAAATGTATGGTGTCATCAACCGAAATACCAAAGGCAATACTAAATACCAAAATAGTTGAAGGTTTTAGCGGAATTCCTAAATAGCCCATTAAACCAGCCGTTATTAATAAAGGAAACATATTGGGAATTAAGGAAATTAGGATCATTTTGAAGGAACGAAACATAAATGCCATAAAACCGGAAATTAACACAATGGCCAACGCAAGTGAAATGATCAAGTTATTGATTAAATAATTGGTGCCTTTTAAAAACACCAATGCTTTACCTGTCATTGTCACGCTGTAATTTTCTTTAGGAAATTCTTTGTCAATTTTTTGTTGCAATCGCTCTTCAATAATTTCCATTTTATCGGTGCCAATATCCTTCATAAATGTTGTAATCCGGGCATATCTGCCTGTAGAATCAACATAACTATCCAGTAAATTAGAATTGGAAGTTGCATTTTTGGCATAAGACAATATCCAGTTTTTTTCCTGGTTGGTAGGCAATTGATAAAATTTAGGATTGCCACCATAAAAAGCTTGTTTAGAGTATTTTACTATATTTAAAACCGAAATTGGTTTTGAAAGCTGCGGAATTTCCTCAATGGTTTCTTCGAGTTCATTCATTCGTTTTAAGGTGCCCAAATTCATGACGCCTTTTTCTTTTTTGGTGTCAATGACTATTTCTAAAGGCATAATACCGCCAAATTCTTTTTCAAAAAACACAATGTCTTTAAAAAATTGCTCGCCTTTTGGCATATCTTCAATGATACTTCCTGAAACCCTTATCATAAAAATGCCAATCATACTCACAATAATTAATGCAACTGTTGTTGCATAAACTGCAATTCTATGATTTCTGACAATTGACTCGATCTTATTTACAAGAATTTCTATCCACTTTCGTTCCAAATGTTTTAGGTGTTTTTCTTTCGGTAAAGGCAGGAAACTGTAAACAATGGGAATAAGAAACAAAGCAACTAAAAATATTCCAATGATGTTGATGGAAGCTATAATACCAAACTCCCTTAAAAGTTGACTTTTAGTAAATATAAATGTGCCAAACCCAAAAGCGGTGGTCACATTGGTCATTAAAGTGGCATTTCCCACTTTTGAAATAACACGTTGCAACGATTTTGCCTGATTGCCATGCTTTTTGACTTCTTGTTGGTATTTGTTGATTAAAAATATGGCATTTGGAACACCAATTACAATAATTAAAGGCGGAATTAATGCCATTAAAACCGTAATTTCATAGCGGAATAAACCAATAAACCCAAAAGCCCAAACAACGCAAATTCCCACTACTAAAAGTGTAATCATCGTTGCCCTTACTGAACGGAAAAAGAAAAAGAAAATTAAAGCAGTGATTGCCAAAGCCAAACCTACAAAAATCCCAATTTCATCAATAATATTTTGGGCATTCATGGTGCGTATGTATGGCATGCCGGAAACCCTAACGTCAATTTTATTTTCTGCCTCAAATTGTTTAATGGCAGGGTTTAAAGTATTGAATATAAAATCTTTTCGGGCAGCAGTATTTACAATATCTTTCTTTAAATAAATGACGGATCTAATAATTCCCGTTTTTTTGTTGAATAAGATATTGTCGTAAAATGGCAGATTTTCAAAAAGTTCAGTTTTAATTTTTAAAATTTCCTCCTGCGTTTCTGGAGTTTTATCATATAGCGGAACAAAATCAAATTTTTCTTCCTCTTTGTTCTTTTTCAGTTCTTTAATGTCACCAATGGCTACCGTAAAATCAACCTCCGGAAAATGGTTTAACTTTTTAGTTAAGTTATTCCACGCATTGAATTTTTTT
>PHDE01000088.1:14522-26884 GCA_002842505.1 Bacteroidetes bacterium HGW-Bacteroidetes-3
AGCTAAAATAATAAGATTTCCTTCTTCACCAAAAAGTTTTAGAAACTTATCGTATTCAATATTAACTTTATGATTTTGTGGAAGTAAATTCGCTTCTGTATATGAAAAGCGCATATACTTCATTTGCGAAGCTAAAAAAAAAGTGATGGCGGCTATCACAATTAAGATAATATATCTTCTTTTTAAAATAAACCGAGAAAGCCTTGACCAAAAATCCATTCAAAAAAATTTATGCAAAGATATTAAAATACTTTGGCCTAGAGGGATTTGCGTCTTAAAATCCCAATCTAATTTTATAGGATATTTTTACTGCCAAATTATCGCTCCATTCTTGATTTGTGTTGGCGCCATATCTGTAAAATGTGCTCAATCCAAAACCTTTTAACAAACTTTTAAATTCTAAGCCACTTTCTAAATAGCCGTTTTTTAAGCTTTTAAAAATCAATTCGTTATGATATGATGCGTTTTCAATATCACCAATGGCGGCCCTTGTCACAAATATCAATTGCGGTTTAAATTTTGAGCCGATTTTAAAGGGTTTTAATTCGTGTTTTAAATGTATTGCCGCAAACCTATCTGAAATAAATTCGTTGTATCCCATCGTTTCAAAACTGTTTTTTCCCACAAAATTGATGCGGTTTGCCCAAGGATTTTTGAAAGTTGCATTTGGTGACGAATTGAATAAATGTGAAATTGGCGCCTCGCCAAAAACAATGCCGCCTTCCAATAAAATGGATGTGGTGGCTTTTTGAAGTCGTTTAATTTCGTGTTGCGCACTAAAATTAAGCTGTGTAAAATTGAAATCCCCATTCAACACATTTTCAAAACTTTTGGTAAGCTGAAATGCAAATTGTGGAAATTCATTTTTTATCCTCAACTTTCCTATTGGGGAATTCATATATTCGTTTTTCGGATTGTATTGAAAACCCAAAATTGCAGTTGTTAGGCTATATTCGGATAAATTTTTGTTGGATGAAATATATTGATAATGGAACAAAGGTTGGTAATCGCCCGAACTAATTTGAAATTCTGCTTCCAAATTTGGCCGAATATCGTGTTTTAAGTAAACGCTTGCGGTTTTGTAATTGTAAAATTTGGAAAGGTTTAAATTTCTTAAATTTAGCAAGGAAAAAGTGGTGTTTATTGCTATGAAATCCAGCGAAGCGGCTTCTTTTAAATCGTTGGTGTAATTGGCGCCAATCCAAGTATTTGTATTTTTGTTTAAGCGAAATGAAGTGCCCAATTTATATTTAAAATCTTGGTCTTTTGTGCCATAAGCCAAGTACGATTCCAATTTAAAAGTATTGGAGAAATTTGAATTTGTTTCGCCGCCAAAACCAACTCTGAATCCTTCATAATTGTTAAAATTCAGAATTTTTCCCAAATTTAAATCGATGTATTTTGTGGAAAAAACGCCTTTTAAAAGATTTCTTCCGAGATTAATTTTTTTCTCAACGCCTTCCTTTTCAACAATGCTGTCCAACATTTTATAGGTATTTTTACCTCTTTCGGTAATGGAATCGGTTCGGTATTTGTCCCAGAAATCTTCCTTTTTTTTCGCTGCATCATCATTAAACTGTATGGTTGGCGCGACACTTTTCACAACAATTGGCGTGTTTATTTCAATGTTTGAATTTGTGGCTTTTGAAATGAAATAAGTAACATCTCCTTCACTTTTAGTTTTGGTGCTAACGATTGAATCATTTTTTTTAGATACCCCAAATTTTACCGAGCCGCCAAATAAGGAAATATGCTCATTGTTGTCGCCTTTTTTTAGCACAATGTCCATATTTTCTGGAAACCAAGTGTTGTTTGGTTTAAGGTAATTGTAATTTTGCGTTGCTTTTACATTGACCATTCCTTTTAGTTCGGCAATGGCTTTTGTAAGCGCAAAACTTTGATTGTCAATATACAAAACGCCTTCAATACCCAAAGTTTCTTTCTTTTCTTTGGGTTTAAAATAGATTAAAATAGAACTTCCGGATGCTGTTTTTACGGTATCCAATATTTTATAATTGTAGGTTTTTAACGCGTCATCGGCAATTGGGTTGATGTATTTAGTCCCGGCAAGCACGTAATATTCATTGTAAAATGATAAATCCTGAAAAGTGATCGCCAATAATTCATAAATAGGTTCTTTTAAACCCGCCATTCTTGAAGCCATTATCACTTCTTTTTTTCCTTTTCCTTTTTGAAATTGAAATTCAGAAATTTTTTCTGAAATGTATAAGTGCGATTTGTCGATTTCTTTTTTGAATTTGAAATTGGACGAATCTAGTTTTTTAAATTGTTTTTTGCCATCTTTCAATACAAAAACAGAGTCGATGTTTCCGCTGATAGAGTCGGGGTTTGCGGTGACCAATATTTTTGTGTAAGTGTTAAATTTGAAGGTGTTTAACGATTTTTCAATATCATTTTTCGATTTATTTTTGATGGTATTCCTAATAATTTTAAGAGCCGGATTTTCTTTAGCCACTATTTGAACTTCCCTTAAACTTTCAACTTTTGGGTTTAAGGAAATTTTGATAAACTTTTCGTTTTTAGAAATTGGAAAGATTAACGTTTCATAGCCAACATAGGAAATGCTTATTTGGGTGATTGGCTTGTTGGATTTTATATTAAATTTTCCATCAACATCCGTCAATGTTCCAAAATTTGCCGAAGTTGTAATCGTGGCAAAAGGCAATGGCTGATTGGTTTTGCTGTCTATAATAATTCCTTGAATTTGAGTTTGAGAAATAGCTAAAACAGGAAGGAGCAACAATAAAAAAAAGATGTTTTTCATAAAATTTATTTCGATAAGCAAAGCAAATATAAGTGAATAAAAAAGCACCCTTTAGAGTGCTTAGATTTTTTTGATAAGTTTAACTTTTTAGAAAAAAATTAAACTTTCATAATTTCTTGGTCTTTAATTTTATAATGGTTGTCAACTTCAGCAATAAACGCATCCGTTAATTTTTGAATGTCGATTTCGGCATTTGCTTTCATATCTTCTGAAGCTTCGGCTTTTTTAATTTCGCTCATTGCTTCCCTGCGTCCATTTCTTATGCTCACTTTTGCAAATTCAGTCGCTGCCTTTGCCTGTTTAGAAAGTTCTCTTCGTCTTTCTTCCGTTAAAACGGGCACATTAATAATGATAATGTCGCCATTATTCATAGGATTAAATCCCAAATTGGCAATCATAATTGCTTTTTCAATGCCATGCAACATTTGTTTTTCCCAAGGCTGAACGGTAATGGTGTGCGCATCCATAGTGCTCACGTTTGCAATTTGTGCCAACGGTGTTTGTGAACCGTAATAATCAACGGTAACATTCCCTAACATAGCAGGACTCGCTTTTCCTGCCCGTATGTTTCGAAACTCTTTTTCTAAATGCAAAATTGAATTTTCCATTAATTCTCTTGTGCTATCTATAATAAAGTCTAACTCCTCATTCATAATTGGTTAAAATAAATTATATGTTTATTTATCAACTTTTGTTCCAATAGTTTCTCCTGAAATCACTTTTTCTAAATTACCCTCTACGTTCATATCGAAAACAATAATAGGTAAATTATTTTCCTGGCTTAAAGTGAATGCAGTCATATCCATCACTTTTAATCCTTTACTCATGACGTCTTCATAAGTAATGGTATCGAATTTAATGGCATCCTTGTTTATTTCTGGATCTGAAGTGTAAATTCCGTCAACACGGGTACCTTTCAAAATAACGTCGGCACCAATTTCTATCGCTCTTAAAACAGCAGCGGTATCGGTAGTGAAATACGGATTTCCGGTTCCTCCTCCAAAAATAACCACACGGCCTTTTTCCAAATGGCGAACTGCTCTTCTTTTGATAAAAGGTTCTGCAACCTGTTCCATTTTAATAGCCGTAAGCAATCGGGTTTTTATGCCAATGGCTTCAATAGCGCTTTGTAATGCCAAACCGTTAATGATGGTGGCAAGCATCCCCATATAATCTCCCTGAACTCTGTCTATTCCGTTACTTGCGCCAGAAACGCCTCTAAATATATTTCCGCCTCCAATCACAATGGCAACTTCAATTCCGTTTTCAACAATTTTTTTGATTTCTTCGGCATAAGCCGACAAACGCGACGGATCTATGCCATATTGACGATCGCCCATAAGCGCTTCGCCGCTTAATTTTAACAGAATTCTTTTATAAGCCATAATTTATTTAAAAAGTTATGCAAATATAAGAAATATTGTAGAAGTAAAAAGGCAATGTTGACATTCAGCAAAAATATCAAAGCTTAAAAGTGCATTTTTTTCCAGTGAAATTTATTGCCGTAAATTTTATTCCTTTTAGATTTATTTTTTTGCACTTAAATTTTGAATGAAAAAATACAAAAATTGCCAATATTTATTCTAAAAATTATGGCGTAATTATAATAAAGGAGGAATAATCATTAATTAATAAAATAAAAAAAACTCGCTGAAAGGCGAGTTTTTTAAATTTATATGTGAAATATTATGCTAACGAAACTCTTTTAAAGTCGGTTACCGTAACGCCAATAGTTTTTACGTAATCTGCAACAGTTAATTTGTCGTCTTTGATAAAAACTTGGTCTAAAAGACAAAGTTCTTGGTCTAACGTAGTGTTGTCAGAAATAAATCTTTCTAATTTTCCCGGAAGAATTTTATCCCAAATTGCTTCAGGTTTTCCTTCAGCTTTAAGTTCAGCTTTTAAATCTTCTTTTGCTTTGGCGATTATTTCATCGGTTAATTGCATTCTAGAAATGTAAACAGGCACATGTTTAAGGGTTTTTCCCAATCGTCCAAGTTCAATATTTTCTTTTTCTATCACTGCAATTCTTGCTTCAGTTTCGGAAGCCACAAAATTTGGGTCGAAATCTTTGTAAGATAAAGTAGTTGCGCCCATTGCGGCAGCTTGCATCGCTACATCTCTTGCAACAACACTTGCGCCGTCAACATTGTCAGACAATGCGGTAATAGCAGCAATTTTATTTCCTGCGTGAATGTATGATCCAACAAATTTACCGGTCACTTTTTCAAAACCGCCAATTTCCAGTTTTTCACCAATAACACCAGTTTGCTCAATTAATTTTTCAGCAACGGTCATTCCTCCAAAGTCAGCATTTAAAAAATCTTCTTTTGAGTCATAATCATTTGCTATTTCAGCAAATTTGGTGGCCAAAGCAACAAAAGCGTCGTTTTTGGCAACAAAATCTGTTTCACAATTTAATGAAACGATTACTCCTTTTGTATTGTCTTCGTTAACTTTAGCGATAACAGCGCCTTCACTAGAATCTCTGTCAGCTCTGTTAGCGGCAACTTTTTGCCCTTTTTTACGCAAAATTTCAATTGCTTTATCAAAATCTCCTTCGGCTTCAACAAGTGCATTTTTGCAATCCATCATGCCTGCTCCGGTAGATTTTCTTAAATTATTTACTTCTGCGGCTGTAATTTGTGCCATTTTTTTTATTTTTTTGTTGAATTAATTCAACGGTGATACAATAGTTATTTAGTTTATTAAACTTTTTCTTCAGCTTCAACTTCAGCGTCAGCTGGTTTGTCTTTAGTTGTTTTTCTGTCAGACAAACCTTCAGCAATTGCATCAACAATAAAACCTAAAACTTTATTGATTGATTTTGAAGCATCGTCGTTTGATGGAATTACATAATCCAAACCTCTTGGGTCAGAGTTTGTGTCAACCATGGCAAAAATTGGAATATTTAAGTTTTTTGCTTCAGCAACGGCAATGTGTTCTTTTTTTACGTCAATTACAAAAATTGCGCCCGGTAAACGAGTCATATCAGCAACAGAACCTAAGTTTTTTTCTAATTTTTCTCTCTGACGGTTGATTTGTAATTTTTCTCTTTTTGAAAGTGCATCAAAAGATCCATCTGTTTTCATTCTGTCAATTACCGACATTTTTTTAACAGCTTTTCTAATGGTGACAAAGTTTGTCAACATTCCACCAGGCCATCTTTCAGTGATGTATGGCATATTGATGCTGGCAGATTTTTCTGCGATAATTTCTTTTGCTTGTTTTTTTGTGGCTACAAAAAGGATTTTTCTTCCTGAATTTGCGATTTTTTGAAGTGCTTCTGCAGCTTCATCAATTTTTGCAGCGGTTTTGTAAAGGTCGATAATGTGAATGCCATTGCGTTCTCCATAAATATAAGGAGCCATATTTGGATTCCATTTTCTTGTTAGGTGACCAAAGTGTACACCTGCGTCTAATAATTCTTTAATTTCAATTTTTGCCATTTTGTTTTTTAGTTTACGTTCCGTTGAGCTAGCAATAGGTAAGTAGCGGAAACCCGATCTTACCTATTTGGATGCTAAACTTTTGTCAATCATTGACTGATCAACGATAACTTTGTTATTATTTTTAATTTCAATGAACCACCAATAAAATTGGTGAAGCAATTCAAAAAAACGATTAACGTTTTGAGAATTGGAATTTTTTTCTTGCTTTCTTTTGACCGAATTTTTTACGTTCAACCATTCTTGGATCTCTTGTAAGCAATCCTTCTGGTTTAAGAATCAATCTGTTTTCAGCATTTAATTCAACCATAGCTCTTGAAAGCGCCAAACGAATAGCTTCTGCTTGCCCGGTGATTCCGCCTCCAAATACATTTACTTTAATGTCAAATGAAGTAGCGTGATCTGTTAAATTAAGCGGTTGTAAAACTTTATACTGTAAAGCTGCTGTTGTAAAATAGTTTTTGAATTCTCTTTTGTTAATAGTAATGTTTCCAGTACCGTCAGAAACATAAACACGAGCAACTGCTGTTTTTCTTCTACCTATTTTGTGTATTGTTTCCATTATTATTTTAGATCGTTAAGGTTAATGGTTTTAGGTGTTTGAGCCGTTTGTTGGTGCTCAGTGCCTGCATAAACGTATAAATTTCTGAAAAGAGCGCTTCCTAATTTGTTTTTAGGCAACATTCCTTTTACTGCTTTTTCAACAAGACGGGTTGGGTCTTTATCGAACATTTCAATAGCAGTTAACGATCTTTGTCCTCCAGGATAGCCAGTGTGACGAATATAGGTTTTGTCACCCCATTTTTTACCTGTTAGATTAATTTTGTCGGCGTTGATTACAACTACATTGTCTCCACAATCTACGTGTGGTGTGTAATTGGTTTTGTATTTACCTCTGATTAGCATTGCTATTCCAGAAGCTATACGACCCAACGTTTGGCCGTCTGCATCAACCAATACCCACTCCTTAGTAACGGTATTTTTGTTAGCTGATACTGTTTTGTAACTTAATTTACTCACAATTAAATTCTTTGTTATAGTTAAACATTCATTTTTTCTCCCTAAAAAGGGAGTGCAAATGTACAAACTATTTTAATGATAACAAATAGGGATTTTGAAAAAGTTTATTTGAAGAGTCAGAAGACCGTAGACGGAAGACCGAAGTCGGAAGTTAAAGGCTCAAAGGTGAAAGATGAAAGGTTTTTTTAAATTTATTAAGTGAAAATATAAATATGGTATCATCCCAAATCAAACTCCCTTTCCTTGGGAAAGGGTTGGGGATAGGAAAAAGTCCAAAGTTGAAAGATACTGCGCAATTTTTTACCTTACGTACCAACATATAATCATATAACAAATAAACGCTTCAACAACTCAACGTATCAACATATCAACATATCAACAATTTAACAAATTTTAATGTGCTTCTAACCAGTTTTCACCCTCATCCAATTCAACCGTTAAAGGAACAGAAAGGGTAACGGCGTGTTCCATTTCGTGTTTGATTTTTGGTTTTAAAACAGCCAATTCCTCTTTATGCACTTCAAAAACCAACTCATCGTGCACTTGCAACAGCATTTTCGATTTGTAATTTCCTTCTTGCAACATTTTGTAAATATTGATCATCGCAATTTTAATAATATCGGCAGCGCTTCCTTGAATTGGCGCATTTACGGCATTTCTTTCATCACCGGCACGAACAATGGCATTTTGTGAATTGATGTTTTTTAAATACCTTCTTCGGCCTAAAATTGTTTCCACATAACCGTTTTCACGCGCAATTTCAACTTGGCCGGCGATATATTCTTTTAATTTTGGGAAGGTTTTGTAATAATTGTCTATCAATTCTTTTGCTTCAGATCTCGATTTGTTTAACTGTTCTGCCAAAGTAAAAGCACCTTGTCCGTAAATAATGCCAAAATTCACCGCTTTTGCTTCGCCACGTTGGGTTCGGGTCACTTCATTTAAAGGAACGTCAAAAATTTTGGCGGCTGTTGCTGCGTGAATGTCTTCCAGATTTCTGAAGGATTCAATCATCCCTTCATCTTCGCTTAATGCGGCAATAATGCGCAATTCAATTTGTGAATAATCGGCAGAAACTATCAAATAATTTTCATTTTTTGCAACAAACGCCTTTCTTATTTGGCGGCCGCGTTCTGTCCGCATCGGAATATTTTGCAGGTTTGGATTGATGGAACTCAATCTTCCCGTGGCTGCAACAGCCTGACTGTAAGTGGTGTGTATTCTTCCAGTTTTTTTGTCTATTTGGTTTGGCAACGCATCAACATAAGTGTTTTTTAGTTTTACCAAACCGCGCCATTCTAAAATGTCTTTTACAATTTGGTGTTTTGTTGCCAGTTTCGATAAAATTTCTTCGCCGGTTGCATATTGCCCGGTTTTGGTTTTCTTGGGCTTGTCAATCAATTTTAAATGTTCAAACAACACATCGCCCAATTGTTTTGGGGAAGCCAAATTAAATTCAACATTCGCTTCTTTGTAAATGGCAGTTTCTAACTGATGGATATCATCCGTTAATTGTTGTGAAAGCGAGTTTAAAAATTCAGCATCCATTTTGATGCCTTCCAATTCCATCGCTGCCAAAACACGAATCAGCGGCATTTCAATGTCATCAAATAATTTGGTGAGGTTGGAGCTGTTCAATTCTTTTTCAAAAAAATCTTTAAGCTGAAACGTAACATCGGCATTTTCAACGGCATATTCTGTTTGTTTTTTAAGATCTATTTCACGAATGGAAACTTGGTTTTTTCCTTTTTTGCCGACAAAAGCAGCCAAATTAATGGGTTTGTAATTCAAATAAGTTTCTGTAAGCACTATTAAATCGTGACGCATATCAGGATTTATCAAGTAATGCGCCAACATAATATCGAACAGTTTTCCCTTGATTTCAATTTGGTGATTGCTGAGAATTTTTATGCTATTTTTGAGGTCGTGTCCAACTTTTTCGATGGATTCTGATTCGAAAAACGGACGCATTTCTTCTAATATTTTTTGCGTTTCTTCCTTGTTTTCTGGAAGCGCCACATAATAGCCTTTTCCTTTTTCATAAGAAAAAGCGATGCCTGCCAAATCGGTTTCAAATAAATCTTCGCCAATGGTTTCTATGTAAAAGCTCACCGATTTTTGCGCCAATAACTTCTCCAGAAGCAATTTTCTGGCGAAAGGTGAATTTACGGATTGGTATAAATGATTGGTGTTTTCAGTGGTTTTGTCGCCTGCGGAAAAGGTGTCGTTTTCTGTAATATTTTCTGAGGTTGAAAATAAATCGAATTGATGCTCTGCTTCCGGTTGCTGTTTTTTAGTTTCAGCAGTTGCCTCTTTTTGCGTGGTTTTTGAAGTTTCAATAGGCAATTTAAATATGGAATTAAAGCTTTCGGCAATTCTTCTGAATTCCAGTTCTTTTAAAATTTCGTTTACTTTTTCAAAATCGGGATGATTTAGCTCATAATCTTTTTCGTCAAATTGAACCGGACAATCTAACAAAATGGTCGCCAATTTTTTGGAAAGCAAGCCGAGTTCTTTGTTTTCTTCCACTTTTTCCCGCATTTTTCCTTGAAGTTCGTGTGAATGCGCCAACAAATTTTCCATACTGCCGTATTCTTTAATGAACTTTTTGGCCGTTTTTTCGCCAACGCCAGGCAATCCGGGAATATTGTCAATGGCATCACCCATCATTCCCAAAAAATCAATTACTTGTTCCGGACGTTCGACTTCAAATTTTTCCTGAACTTCGGGAATTCCCCAAATTTCAATGCCATTGCCCATTCGGGCGGGCTTGTACATAAAAATATTTTCAGAAACCAGCTGCGCAAAATCTTTGTCGGGCGTTACCATATAGGTTTTAAAACCCTCTTTTTCAGCTTGTTTAGCAAGGGTGCCAATTAAATCATCGGCTTCAAAACCCACTTTTTCGATAATGGGAATGTGCATTGCTTCCAATATTTTATGAATATAAGGCACAGCAATCCTAATGGCTTCGGGCGTTTCCAATCGGTTTTTTTTATATGCTGGAAAAGCTTCAGAACGCAAGTGCGAACCGCCATTATCAAATGCAACCGCCAAATGGTCTGGTTTTTCGCGTTTTATCACATCAAGCAACGAATTTACAAATCCCATAATGGCCGAAGTGTCCATTCCTTTTGAATTTATTCTTGGGTTTTTTATAAGTGCATAATAGCCGCGAAAAATTAAAGCGTAGGCATCTAAAAGGAAAAGGCGTTTTTGTGTTGACATTAATTTGTGTTATTGAAATATTTCTTTGAGTAAAAGTAATAAAATCAATTTTAACAAGTCATTAATTATTTTGTAAAACTAATTATTGAATTTAATGTTAAATCCCTCTTAATTTCAGCCCCAATATTTTAACAATCATAAAATAGAATTAAATTTGTTTTATGATGATACGTTGGATTGTTTTTGTGGCATTTATTTTATTCGTGGATTTTTATGCGTACCAAAGCATAAAAAGACTCACTAAAAATTTAATTGTTAAGATTCTTTATTGGGTAGTTTCCTTTGGTATATTAATCAACTTGCTTTATAAATTGTTTGTTTTTAATGATTCGAGAGGATTGACACAACCTATGATGTTGGCTTTTGGATTGTTGATTTTGTTTATTATTCCGAAAATTTTTGCATTATTAATTCTTTTTGGTGAAGATGTATTTAGGGTTTTAAAAGGGTTTTTCAATCGCTTTTCAAAGTCGCCTCCAAAAGTATTTTTGGCCGACAGAAGAGCATTTGTGAGCAAAGTGGCTTTAGCGCTTGCGGCAATTCCGTTTTCTTCTGTTTTGTATGGAATGGCGCGCGGAAAATACAATTACCAAGTGATAAACCACACTTTGTATTTCAACGATTTGCCCGAAGCTTTCGACGGATTTACACTCACCCATATTTCTGATATTCACAGCGGCAGTTTTGATGATGAAGAAAAAATAGTGGCAGGCATTGATTTAATCAATGAACAGGCATCGGATGTAATTTTATTTACGGGCGATTTGGTAAATAATACTGCCGACGAAATGGAACCTTGGATAGCACATTTCAACAAGCTGAAAGCCAACTATGGCAAATATTCCGTTTTGGGAAACCACGATTACGGAGAATATGTACAATTTAATTCCGAAGAAGAAAAACAACAAAACTTTCAGAAAATTAAAGATTTGCATCCAAAAGTTGGATTTAATTTATTGTTGAATGACAGTGTTTATTTGGAAAAAGGAAATGATAAAATAGCGCTTGTGGGCGTCGAAAATTGGGGAACACGATTTAAAAAATTAGGCGATTTAAATGTGGCTTCTTCAAAAATTAATGAAGAAGATTTTAAAATCTTGATGAGTCACGATCCTTCGCATTGGGATGCCGAAATTAAAAATCACCAAAATAATTTCCAGCTTACGTTAAGCGGCCACACGCACGGAATGCAGTTTGGTATTGAAATTCCCGGCATCAAATGGAGTCCGGCACAATATGTTTACAAACAATGGGCAGGCATTTATACGGAATTAGGAAAATATATCAATGTAAACCGAGGTTTCGGTTTTTTGGCTTTTCCCGGCCGTGTAGGAATTTGGCCCGAAATAACGGTAATTACGCTGAAAAAGAAGTAAGTACCGTTTTTTTAAATAAAAATGTTACATTTGTAGTATAAGGCTTTTATTTTTTTAAACATTTCACAAAAAAAATGTTAGGTTATGGCAAAATTCGGAGAATTAATTGGTTCAGAGATTCCTGTGTTAATCGATTTTTACGCAGAATGGGAAGAAGATAAATCTGATAGTTTACACGATATTTTAAGAGACGTGGCTGCAGCGCTTGGCGATAAAGCGAAGGTCATAAAAATTGATATCGACAAAAACGAAACACTTGCCAATGCGCTTAGAATTAAAGGTAACCCAACATTTATTATTTATAAAAGTGGTGAAATGAAATGGCGCCAATCTGGCGACCAAGATGCCAATACGTTGATTGGTTTGGTGAGACAGTATCTGTAGCCCCCTAACCCCCGAAGGGGGAAAAGTTAAAAGTTAAAAGTTAAAAGTTAAAAGTTAAAAGTTAAAAGTTAAAAGTTAAAAGTTAAAAGTTAAAAGTTAAAAGTTAAAAGTTAAAAGTTA
>PHDE01000089.1 GCA_002842505.1 Bacteroidetes bacterium HGW-Bacteroidetes-3
TGATTTGACACCCGACCTTAAAAGCATTTCGGGAAACTTGATTGGACAATTATTGGGTTCAAAATTAAGTGCGGCAAATTCGCCGATGCTGACTTCTTTAGCTTCCAACGTAAAATTTTTAGATGTTGAAAAATTGAATTTGGATGCTTTAAAAATGATATTGACTTTTAAAGACGGAAAAGTTGAAATTAATCCATTTACCATTAAATACCAAGATATCAACATTGAAGTTGCCGGCTCGCACGGCTTTGACCAAAGTATGGCTTACAACTTAAAATTTGATGTTCCGGCAAAATATTTGGGCACGGAAGTCAATAATTTAATTTCAAAATTAACGCCTGCTGATGCCGTGAAAATAGAAAGTTTACCTATAAATGCCATTTTATCGGGAAGTTTTACGAGTCCAAAAGTTACCACCGATCTGCAAAAGGCCACCACAAATGTTGTTACACAATTGGTTGATATGCAAAAAGGAAAACTAATCAACCAGGCAACTGCGGCATTAGGCAATTTAATACCGGGAAAAACAAAAGTAGATACCGCTAAAACCAAAAGTGCTGACACCACAAAAACAGTAACGCCAAAACAAACCATTGAGAAAGCAAAAGACAGCCTTGTTCAAAATGCTTTGAAGAATTTGTTTAAAAAGAAGCAATAAAAGCAACCGTATTTATGACAAGAGTTTAGGTAATTTTATAAATCTAAAATACCGAAAGTTTGGGTAAACGGGATGTCAATACTGATAATATCAAATTTAGGAATTATTCCCTTTTTTAACATCATCAGAGTTTTTTTAGATCTAACATCAGAAGTTACAAAATATGTAGTTGTTTTATCTAAATCGGCTTGGGCAAAAAGTTTTGAATCATTTGGGATGGTGGCTCTTGGAAATAATTTTTCTAGACTAATTTTATTTTCAATAAAAATAATTTTTGCAAATTCACCGGTTCTTTCCGCTTCTTTTAGATTAAATGGAAGAATTTGGATATTATTGAGAGGCAAATCATCCAATTTCCCAAGTACACAATATTCAGCTATTGAAATGGTGGAAACCTTAAGGTTTATTTCGTTTTCCAAGAAATACTTAAAATAACCAACAGCGTTTTTATGTAGTAAATCTTCATCATTTAAAAGTCTGATGAAAAAGCTTGTGTCGAGTAGAACGCTATGCTTCATAGCCGCCTCTTAAATTTAGTAACCATTCATCGGCATTAATTCCTTTCCAATTCTTTTTGGCTTTAGAAATAAGGCTATTTAAATACTCGCTGTCAAATTTAGGGTTGTAATTAATCAATTCTAAAAGTTTCAACGATTTTGTGTCAACTTCCCCAGTTTCAATATTTTGTTTTCCGCTTGCCCTAACACCAAATTTTTTATATAACAAATTTTCTTCTCTTTGTTTTAAAAATTCTTCTCCGGTTTCAATAGATAAATATCCGTAATCTTCTGTGTCAATGTGAATGTTTGCTTTACTTTTACCTCCAGCATCTTTTAAAATCCCATAAAAGTATAATTCAGCATCAACCCAAATATTTTCAGTTCTAAAAAATTTGGTTGAAGGATTTATAATTAATTCGAAATCTTCTTTTAAGGAAGTCTTAATTTGGAATTCGTAATTTTTTTGAAGTGATAAATATTGAATATTTTCGAAAGCGCGGGCAGTTTTTAACTCTAAAAAATCAATTGTGTTTTTTGATTGAATTTCTGATAAAACTGCGCTAAATCCGATGATAGTTTGTATGGTTGTTTTAAAAATGTGCCGAACCGAGCCTTCTTCTATATTATAGCTAATTAGAGGTCTGTCTTTTTTATTGTTTGGGTACAGTAAGTCCTCAACATTTTGCAAAATCAATGCAATATGCTTAATGTCATAGTTTTCAGGACTTAATTCTTCATTTCCAAATTTACCAACAACACGGATTTCTATGTCTCCTATTTTTTCCATTTAAACAAAGATACAAATATTTACAAGTTTTTTATTATTTGTTTTTTCAGCGCTTTTAATTAGATGGCCATAAATAAAAAAATCTACTGAAAAAACAGTAGATTTTAGGGTATTAAAAAATCATTTAGGCAATTAAGGCAATTCACTAAACCAACTTATTCGCAATCAAATATTCTGCAATTTGAATGGTGTTTGTTGCGGCGCCTTTTCTAAGATTGTCAGCCACAATCCACATATTTAAAGTGTTTGGCTGAGACTCATCTCTTCTTATTCTGCCCACAAAAACTTCATCTTTGCCGTGCGCATAAATCGGCATCGGATAGGTATTGGTGTCTAAATTGTCCTGCACAATAACTCCGGGCGTTTCGCTCAACAATTTACGCACTTCTCCCAAATCAAAATCCTTTTCAAACTGAACGTTTACGGCTTCTGAATGTCCGCCGGATGTTGGAATACGAACTGCAGTTGCGGTAACGGTAAAAGAATCGTCATTTAATATTTTCTTTGGCTCTTTCACCAATTTCATTTCTTCTTTGGTGTAGCCGTTTTCTAAAAACACATCACACTGCGGAATGGCATTTCTGTTAATTGGATAATGGTAAGCCATTTCTCCTTTAATGCCTTTTGATTCATTTTCGAGTTGCTGAACCGCTTTTACGCCAGTTCCGGAAACTGATTGGTAGGTGGAAATAACCACGCGTTTCATGTTGTATTTTTTGTGCAAAGGTGCCAAAGCCATCACCAATTGAATGGTTGAGCAGTTTGGGTTTGCAATAATTTTATCTTCTTTGGTTAATTCGTTGCCATTAATCTCAGGGACCACCAATTTTTTGGTCGGATCCATTCTCCAGGCAGAAGAGTTGTCAACAACCGTAGTTCCAACTTCGGCAAATTTTGGCGCCCACAATTCAGAAGTGGTTCCTCCTGCTGAGAATAAAGCGATATCTGGACGCGCATCAACAGCTTCTTGCATTCCAATAATGGTATATTTTTTTCCTTTATATTCCATTTGCTTGCCAACAGAACGTTCTGAGGCAACCAATAATAATTCCGTAATTGGAAAATTTCTTTCCGCCAAGACTTGCAACATTACGTTTCCTACCATTCCGGTAGCGCCTACAACAGCTACTTTCATTTATTTATTTTTTAATTTTTATACTGATGCAAATTTTATAAAAAAATGTAAGAAACAAGCACTAATTTATTGAAAATTAACAGATAAATATTTTTCTGTTAAAAAAATGATAAAAGAATTGTAACCGAAATAGTTATGAGAAAAAATGTAATTTTGCAAAAAATCAAAAACACGAATGACTACTACCGGAAAAATAGAATTGATGGCTCCCGCCGGAAGTTTTGAATCGTTGCAGGCCGCATTGGATAATGGCGCCGATTCAATTTACTTTGGCGTTGAGCAGTTAAATATGCGCGCAAGAGCTTCCATAAATTTTACGATGGACGATTTGAAAGAAATTTCGGCGCGATGCAAAGTAAAAAATGTAAGAACCTATCTGACCTTAAATACCATTATTTACGACCACGATTTATCGGTGGTGAAAACTTTGCTTCAAAAAGCAAAAGAGGCAGATATTACAGCGGTTATCGCTATGGATCAGGCTGTTATTGCTTCAGCAAGAGCCATTGGAATGGAGGTTCATATTTCAACCCAAATAAATGTCACCAACATTGAAACGGTGAAATTTTATGCGATGTTTGCCGACACGATGGTTTTGAGCCGCGAATTGAGCTTGCGCCAAGTCAAGAAAATTGCCGAGCAAATTGTGAAAGATGATGTGCGCGGACCATCGGGAAATTTATTGGAAATTGAAATTTTTGGACACGGAGCACTTTGTATGGCGGTTTCGGGAAAATGTTATATGAGTTTGCATTCTTCAAATTCTTCTGCAAACAGAGGCGCCTGCAAACAAAATTGCCGAAAAAAATATACGGTAATCGACCAGGAAACTGGATTTGAAATGGAGTTGGACAATGAGTATATTATGTCTCCAAAAGATTTGTGCACCATCGATTTTTTGGATCAAATTGAGGATGCCGGCGTAAAAGTTTTGAAAATTGAAGGACGAGGAAGAGCGCCAGAATATGTGGCAAACGTGATTAAATGTTACCGTGACGCCATTGACAGCATTGAAGCGGGAACTTACAGCAAAGACAAAGTAATTTCGTGGATGCTGGATTTGGAAAAAGTATACAATCGCGGATTTTGGAGCGGCTATTATTTGGGACAAAAATTAGGGGAATGGAGCAATGGATCCGGCAGTCACGCAACGCAAAAAAAGGTTTATGTGGGCAAAGGAATGCATTATTTTCCCAAAACCAATATTGCCGAATTCAAAATTGAAGCGTATGAAATTGCCATAGGCGACACCATTTTAATTACCGGTCCAACCACCGGTGCCAAAGAAATGGAAATTACCCAAATGTTCATCAATGACGTTGTTGGTGAAAAAGCCCTAAAAGGAGATTCCTGTACTTTTAAAATCGATTTTAGAATTCGGCCGTCGGATAAATTGTACAAAATTGTTCCGATGACTGCGGAAGTTGGAAGCGCAATTGTTGAAGTTGGGTAGAAAAAAAGTTGAAAGTTTTAAGCTCAAAGCTGAAAGTGCAAATTTAATAAATCAAAAATCGTAATTCATAATTCGTAATTCGTAAATAAAGGATGGTAATTATCACATTGCAAAGAGCCAAGTGCATTGGTTGTAATTACTGTGTGGAACAGGCGGCTGCCCAATTCCAAATGTCGAAAAAAGACGGAAAAGCAGTGTTGCTTCATTCCGTAGAAAAAAGAGGTTTTTTCACTGTGAAATCGGCTGATATGGGCATTTTGGAGGCGGTCACAAAAGCCAAAGAAGCCTGTCCGGTAAAAATTATCGACGTAAAACAAACCTAAATCTGTTTTTTATCGTTTTACAGTTTATAATTTAAATGATATCTTTACAAATTAGTGAAGTGGGTAAAATTGATTTTCAGTTTTGCTGAATAATATAAAAACATAAAAAAAAATATGAGCTGTAATAGTTGCTCTTCAGATATAAATACCGTGCCGAAAGGCTGCAAAAGCAATGGAAATTGCGCCACCGGAGGGTGTGAAAAACTCTCAGTTTTCGACTGGTTATCCAATATGTCACTGCCAACCGGACAAGAACCTTTAAACATTGTTGAGGTTCGTTTCAAAAACGGACGAAAACATTTTTACAGAAATGTTGACAATCTGCAAATTTCCATAGGCGATATTGTCGCCGTAGAAGGAAATCCGGGTCACGACATTGGAACGGTTTCCCTTACAGGCGAATTGATTAAAATTCAGATGAAGAAAAAAGGTGTTGCCGTTGACAGTGAAGATGTTAAAAAAATCTACAGAAAAGCCACCCAAAAAGACATTGATATTTGGAAAGCCGCCCGAGAAAAAGAATACGAAACCCAATATAAAGGGAGAGAAATTTTAGGCAGATTGGGCATAAAAATGAAACTTTCTGATGTGGAATATCAAGGTGACGGCAACAAAGCCACTTTTTATTACACTGCCGATGACCGTGTGGATTTCAGACAATTAATACGGGATTTGGCAAGCACTTTCAGCATAAGAGTTGAAATGAAACAAGTTGGTTTGCGCCAGGAAGCAGCCCGGCTTGGAGGCGTTGGTTCTTGCGGAAGGGAATTGTGCTGTTCAACTTGGTTAACGGATTTAAGAAAAGTGAACACCACCGCGGCGCGTTATCAGCAATTATCATTAAATCCACAAAAATTAGCCGGCCAATGCGGAAAATTGAAATGCTGTTTAAATTATGAATTGGACACTTATTTAGATGCTTTATCCGATTTTCCAAGACAAGATATTGTGTTGAAAACAAAAAAAGGAGAAGCCGTTTTTATTAAAATGGACATTTTTAAAAGGGTGTTATGGTACACCTACAAAGAAGACAGAAACAAGTGGTTTAAACTTACTTTGGAAAATGTAAAGGAAATAATGGACCTTAATAAAAATAACAAACCCGTGGCTTCATTGGAAGATTATGAATTTGAATTGGTGGTTGAAAATGTTGTTACTTACGAGGATGTTGTTGGGCAAGACAGTTTAACGCGTTTTGATGCTCCAAAAAGGAAAAATAAACACAGAAATAAACCTAAAAATTTACAGGCAAAGGTGCAACCAATAACACAAGTTGGCGGAAACGGCAGTCCAAGAAACAAAAAACAAAGACCTCCAAACAGAAGTGCGAACCCAAATAAAAATAGTTAAACAGCTAGGTTTACTGGCCTTTACTTTATTGCTGTTGTCATGCAATTCAAATGTCGTTTTTGATCAATATATTTCTGTTGAAAACCAACAATGGCATTCGGAAAACGGTATTAATTTTACCGTAAACAATATGGATACTATTTCGGCAAACAATGTGTTTATCAATATTAGAAATAATAAGAACTATGAATTTAGCTCCTTGTTTTTAATAGCAAAACTTGAAATGCCCAGCGGATTTAAAGTGATAGACACTTTGGAATACGAAATGACCGACGCTACCGGTAACTGGTTGGGATCCGGATTTACGGATCTCAAAGAAAACAAGCTATTTTATAAAGAAAAGGTTGTTTTTTCTGAAATAGGAACCTACAAATTTAACATTCAACAAGCAACGCGCGGCATCAATGATATTGAAGGAAAAAATCCTTTGAATGGAATCACGGATGTTGGGCTCAGCATTGAAAAAATAAAAAAATGACAAAAAAAGCAACAAATAACGATCAATTTTTGAAATATATTAAATGGTTTTGGATGGCCATTTTTGGAGGGGCATTATTCATTATTATGTTATTTTTATTGGCTTCTTTTGGTGCTTTTGGTGCGCTTCCCACTTTTGAGGAATTGGAAAGTCCGGAAAGAAACATCGCTTCAGAAGTGATTTCCATTGACGGAAAAACATTGGGTAAATATGCTTACGAAAACAGGACTCCCGTAAAATATAAAGACCTGCCCGAAAACTTAATTAATGCTTTGGTTGCTACTGAAGATGAACGATTTTATGAACATTCAGGAATAGATTTTAGAGCTTCTGTTCGTGCCGTGGTAATGTTAGGGCGTGAAGGCGGTGGAAGCACCATTACCCAGCAATTGGCAAAGCTTTTATTTCACGGGGAAGGATCGCGAAATATTGTTGAAAGGGTTTTGCAAAAAGTAAAAGAATATGTCATAGCCATTCAACTTGAACGACAATATACCAAGCAAGAAATTTTAACTATGTACTTAAACAAGTACGATTATTTGAATTTGGCGGTAGGTATTCGTTCTGCCTCTCGTATTTATTTCGGAAAAGAACCCATCGACCTAAAAATACCGGAGTCTGCAATGTTGGTTGGAATGCTTAAAAACGCCTCTTATTACAATCCGCTAAAAAGAGTGGAATTGGTTAAAAATCGCAGAAACGTGGTGTTAAACCAAATGTATAAAAATAATTTTATCTCTGAAAAACAAAGAGATTCATTGCAAAAAACGCCTTTAAACTTAAATGTAAACAGAGAAGGCCATAGTGATGGTTTGGCAACTTATTTTAGAGAATATTTGCGCGATTACATGAAAACATGGATAAAAAACAATCCGAAACCCGACGGCACAGCGTACAACTTGCACCGGGACGGACTTAAAATTTACGTAACAATAGACTCACGCATGCAAAAATATGCAGAAGAAGCCATGCAAGAACATATGGCAAATTTGCAACGCGTATTTAATAAAGAACAGTTGCGCAACAAAACAGCGCCGTTTTACGATTTGGATAAAAATCAGGTTGCAAGTACCATGGAGCAGGCAATGAAAAGATCTAACCGGTGGATTAGGATGAAATCGAATGGCGCTTCAGAAGATGAAATTAAAGCTTCTTTTAATGAAAAAACAGCGATGAGCGTCTTTTCATGGAAAGGCGATATAGACACCATTATGTCACCTTATGACTCCATTCGCTACTATAAACATTTTTTAAGATCGGGATTAATGTCGATTGAGCCTCAAACTGGTCACGTAAAAGCCTGGGTTGGCGGCATCAATTATAAGCATTTTCAATATGATGCGGTTAACCAGCAAAAACGTCAGGTTGGCTCTACCTTTAAACCTTTTGTGTATGCCGCGGCCATCAACCAATTAAAATTGTCGCCTTGCTATAAATTGCCAAATACGCCTTATACAATTCCAAAAGAAAAATATGATATGCCACAAGATTGGACACCGCAAAATTCGGACAATAAATATGGTGGGGAATTAACGTTAAAACAAGCTTTGGCAGGTTCCGTAAACGTAATTACGGCAAAGTTAATTGATATGGTGCACCCAAAAACGGTGGTTAATTTGGCGCATAGTGTTGGGATAGAAAGCGAAATTCCCGAAGTGCCTTCCATAGCATTGGGTTCAGTGGATTTATCATTATATGAAATGGTTGGTGCTTATGCAACTTTTGCAAATAAGGGTTTAAGAATTGAGCCTATGATGGTTATGAGAATTGACGATAAAAACGGAATGGTTCTTGAGCAATTTATGCCAAATTCCAAAGAAGCTTTAAGCGAAGAATCGGCTTATGTGATTACAAATTTGTTGGAAGGCGTAACGGAATCTGGTTCCGGTATTCGCTTGCGCACCAGCGGGGCGGCTTATCCTGATGATGTGGTAACCGGTTATCCATATCAATTCACAAATCCAATTGCGGGAAAAACAGGAACTACCCAAAATCAGTCCGATGGTTGGTTTATGGGCATTGTGCCTAATTTGGCAACTGGTGTTTGGGTTGGCGGTGAAGACAGAGCCATTCATTTTGCCGGTATTACCAAAGGGCAGGGCGCTACTATGGCATTGCCAATTTGGGGAATATATTATAAAAAATTATATGCAGACCCCACTTTAAATGTAAGCAAAGAAGCTTTTGAAAGACCTGCGGAATTGACTATAGAAATAGATTGCAGAAAACAACAAAGTGACAATTCTTCTGAAATAAAAATAAACGAAGATCCTGAATTTTAATTCAAATGAGCATTACACCTTTTTGGCAACCTTCTGAAAAAATCATCAAAGAAAGCAACATTTATAAAATGATGCATCATTTTGGTTATGAAAAATATGAAGATTTTTGGAAATGGTCCGTTGAAAATAAAGCCGAATTTTGGGAAGCCACCGTTAAAAATTTAGGAATTAAATTAGCGGAAAAATTCACTGCAATATTAGATATTTCCCAAGGCGTTGAAAATGCGCAATGGTTAAAAAATGCCAAATTAAATATTGTGGATTCCTGTTTTCAAAATAATGATACCGCAACTGCAATTGTATTTCAAGAAGAAGGAAAAAAACCTCAAAAGGTAAGTCAAAAAAATTTACTGGCTTTAGTGAACAAAATTGCAAACGGTTTGGTTGAACTGGGATTATTTCCCGGAGATAAAATTGCCATTTATATGCCAATGACTTTGGAGGCCGTTGCCATTTATTTGGCCGCCATAAAAGCCGGGATGCCCGTGGTGACAATTGCCGACAGTTTTATGCCAAATGAAATAGCTGTTCGTTTGGAAATCACAAAACCCAAATTAATTTTTACCCAAGATGTTTTGCAAAGAGCCGGAAAAGAATTGCCGCTGTTTTTAAAAGTAGTGGAAGCAAATGCTCCAAAAGCAGTTGTTTTAAAGGTTTCCGAGGAATCAATTTCATTAAGAAAAGAAGATATTAATTGGAACAATTTTTTAAGCGAAAATTCCAATTTTAAAACGGTAATCCAAAATCCGGAAGATATTATTACGGTGTTGTTTTCATCGGGAACAACCGGGGCGCCAAAAGCAATTCCTTGGACACATACCACGCCTATAAAATGTGCAAGCGATGGTTATTACCATCAAAACATTCAGAAAAACGAGGTGGTTTGCTGGCCAACAAATTTGGGTTGGATGATGGGACCTTGGTTGGTTTTTGCTGCTTTAATCAACAAAGCAAGCATCGCTTTATATTATGGCGCGCCAACGAGCGAAGGGTTTGGAAAATTTGTACAGGATGCAAAAGTGACGATGCTGGGCGTAATTCCAAGTATTGTGAAGTCGTGGAAAAATGAAAAAAATATGGAAAAGTTTGACTGGAATGCCATAAAATGTTTCAGTTCAACGGGTGAAGCTTCCAATCCTTCAGAAATGGAATATTTAATGAAATTGGCCAATAATAAACCTGTTATTGAATACTGCGGAGGCACTGAAATTGGTGGAGGTTATGTAACAAGCACCGTAGTTCAGCCGAATATTGCAAGCACATTTTCAACCCAGGCTTTAGGGGGCGAATTTGTTTTATTGGATGAAAACAACAATAAATCAGAAAAAGGAGAGTTATTTTTAATCCCGCCAATTATGGGATTGTCAACGAAATTGTTAAACAGCAATCATTTTGATGTGTATTACAAAGGAACGCCAACTTATGAAGGTAATGTTTTAAGGCGCCACGGAGACGAATTGGAGCAACTGGAAAACGGCTATTACAAAGCGCAGGGAAGGGTTGATGACGCCATGAATTTAGGTGGCATAAAAGTAAGTTCCGTTCAATTGGAATCGGTTTTAAATACGTTGGATTTTATCTTGGAATCGGCAGCAATCGCTGTTTCGCCAAAAGGTGGCGGACCGAGTTTATTGGTGGTTTTTTATGTTGAAAATGAATCGCTGATTTCAGAAAAAGAACGGTTGCAATTGGCAAAAAACAGTATCAAAAAAGAATTAAATCCGTTATTTAAAGTGACGGATTTGGTTAAAATTGACCGTTTGCCGCGTACAGCGTCCAACAAAGTGATGCGAAGAAAATTGAGGGAATTATACAACCTACCCCACAAAGGGTGAATTAAAAAGAGAAAATAGAGTAGAGAAAAAACTTAAAACTTAACGCTTACAACTTAAAACTTAAAACTTACAGCTTAAAACTTACAGCTTAAAACATATTACTGAATGAAAATAATATCATACAATGTAAACGGAATCAGAGCCGCATTAAACAAGGGTTTTATTGCGTGGTTAGAAGCCACGAATCCCGATGTAATTTGTTTGCAGGAAACAAAAGCGCATAAAGAGCAATTAGATTTAAGTGTGTTTGAAAATGCCGGTTATCCTTATCATTATTGGTTTTCGGCACAAAAAAAAGGCTATAGCAGCGTGGCAATTTTGTCGAAAACCAAGCCGAATCATATTGAATATGGCACAGGAATAGCGGCAATGGACAATGAAGGAAGAAATTTACGCATAGATTTTGACAATGTATCAATAATGAGTTTATATTTGCCTTCCGGAACCAATGATGACCGATTGGAGTTCAAACTCAATTACATGGCTCAATTTCAGGACTATGTAAACAACCTCAAAAAAGAACTTCCCAATCTTATTATTTGTGGCGATTATAACATTTGCCATACAGAAATTGACATACATAATCCGGTTCAGAATAAAGACACTTCTGGATTTTTGCCCGTTGAGCGTGACTGGCTGGGGAAATTTATTGACAGCGGTTTTACGGATTCGTTTCGTCATTTAAACAAAGAACCGCATCATTACAGTTGGTGGAGTTACAGGGCAAATGCGAGAAACAACAATAAAGGCTGGCGTATTGATTATCATCTGGTGAGCAATGAAATGAAAGACAGCATTAAAAGAGCCTATATTTTACCGGAGGCAAAGCATTCCGACCATTGCCCAATCGTTGTTGAAATTGAATAATTTAAATAAATAAAAACAGTACAATGTTAAAAAAAGCAGCAATTCTATTCGTTATGGCCATCACGTTAAATTCGTGTGTGTCAAAAAAAGTATATCAGGAACTAGAGACAAAATTCAATAATTTACGTTCTTCAAACACTGCATTGATTGAAGAAAAGGACAATTTATTGGCTGCAAAAAAAACGTTGGAAGCCAATTTTGAAAAGCTTAACAGCGACTACAACGCTTTAAAAACCCAAAAGGAAATTTTGGATAATGAATTTGTTTCTCTTCAAAATAAATATAAAAACTTAGACGAATCCTACAATGCGCTTTCAACCCAAAGTTCAAAAAAATTGGCGGAACAATCTCAAAAAAATCAGGAATTATTGGTGCAACTGGAAGAAAAAGAAAGGAAATTGGCTTTGGAAAGTGACCGATTGGAAAAACTTCAAAATGAATTGGCGCAACGCTCCAACCAAATTAATGAACTTCAAGATTTAATCAACGCAAAAGAAGCCCAAATGCAACAGTTAAAAAATGCCATTTCCAGCGCCTTGCTTAATTTTGAGGGAAAAGGACTGACCGTAGTTCAAAAAAACGGTAAAATATATGTTTCCATGGAAAATAAATTACTGTTCGATTCAGGAAGTTGGGCGGTAGGAAGTGAGGGAAAAAATGCCGTAGAGCAATTGGCAAGTGTGTTGTCTAAGAATCCTGATATCAATGTGCTTATTGAAGGTCATACCGACAATGTTCCATACACTGGCGCAACAATTATAGACAACTGGGATTTATCCGTTAAGCGCGCCACTGCCATTGTTAGAATTTTACAAAATAAAGGCGTAAACCCAACGCAAATCACCGCGGCGGGAAGAAGTGAATATGTAATGGTTGGCTCTAACGCAACTGCCGAGGGAAAAGCAAAAAATAGAAGAATTGAAATTATTTTGGCGCCTAATTTAGACGAAATTTCGAAACTTTTAAACAACTAATCCATGATGAAAATTTTCATAAATACCGCGTTTTTGTTGTTGTTTAGTTTCGGGTTTTCACAAACAAATCAAGAAAATTTAAACATTCAAAAAAACGAAAACACCAAAGAATTTTATTCGGACAGCGCGCTATTATTTTTTAAAAGTCCAGATTCATTGGTGCTGCAAGTTCATACAGACGCAATACTGATAGACAGTTTATGGATGAATGAACTGATAAAATCGCCATTATATGATACTGCGCAATATGTTTTGGGAGATGATGAAATGCTGGTTACTGATTTAGAGGAATTATCGACAGATTTGTTAAAAGAACGCTTAAAATATTTAAATAGCAAAACACCCTTTAATATTGACTACAATCCTCAGCTGGAACAAATAATTAGAACCTATTTACAAAAAAGAAAATCGTCGCTTTCCACAATTATGGAACGGGCGCGCTATTTTTTTCCTATGTTTGAAGAACATTTGGCAAAATACAATATTCCTATGGAACTAAAGTATTTAGCGGTGGTAGAGTCGGCATTAAATCCAAATGCGCGTTCTCGAATGGGCGCAACAGGTTTGTGGCAATTTATGTATCAAACAGGGAAATTTTACGATTTAGAGGTAAGTTCTTATATAGATGAACGTTCAGATCCATACAGGGCTACAGAAGCCGCCTGCATGTATTTAGAAAGTTTGTATAAAATGTATGGCGATTGGAGTATGGCTTTGGCGGCCTACAACTCGGGACCCGGAAATGTTTCCAAAGCCATCAGAAGAGCGGGAGGGAGTACCAATTATTGGAATATTCGCCCATATTTACCTAGGGAAACCGCCGCTTATGTTCCTGCTTTTTATGCAACCTTATACATCTTTGAATTCGCCAATGAGCACAATTTAAAAGCCAAGGAAAACGCAATGTCCTATTATGCAACAGATACCGTACAGGTAAAAAGACAGTTGACTTTTGCGCAAATTAATGAAACTTTAAATGTTGATATTGAAGTGCTTAAATTTCTAAATCCGCAGTATAAACTGGATATTATTCCTTATGTAAAAGATAAAAATTATTCTCTGACCTTACCCCTAAAAGATATTGGGAATTTTGTGAGCAATGAACAACTGATTTATGCCTATGCAGCTGTAGAAGATGCTGCACGTGAAAAGCCATTGCCTGCCCTTATTGCAGAAAATAATAGGATTACCCACAAAGTGAAAAAAGGAGAATATTTAGGTAAAATAGCCGCCAAGCATGGGGTTGCTGAAAGTAATTTGAAAAAATGGAATAATTTAAAAAGCACAAAATTGCAAGTTGGGCAAAAATTAGTTATTTATCCAAAAAATACGAATCCTGTTGTTGCTTCAAAAGTGACTCCTGCAAATGACAACAAAGGCGAACATTCATTTTATATTGTAAAATTGGGAGATTCATTATGGTCTATCGCAAAAAAATTCACAAATGTTTCTGTTCAAAATATTAAAGAATGGAACAATATTTGGAGTGTAAAAAGCCTAAAACCCGGAATTAAATTAAAAATATTTAATTAATGAAACGGGCATAACAAATTATGATACACAAAGGAATGATTAATGGCGAATTTACCTGCCTGTCGGCAGGCAGGCAGCAATCTGTTACCGCTAAAAAATAAAATTTAAACAGATGAAACGAGCCATAACAAATTTTGATACACACAGAAATGATTAATGGCGAACTGCATCTGTACCAAT
>PHDE01000090.1 GCA_002842505.1 Bacteroidetes bacterium HGW-Bacteroidetes-3
AAGGAGGAATCACATCAAATAGCATAGCATAATGAGATTCCTCGTACCTCGGAATGACAAAAATATGGGCGTCAAAGTCTTAACTTAATGACATTGCCCTTAACCCCTCTCTAGAGGGGAATTTGATTGTAGTTCATTCAAACTTTTAACTTTTAACTTTTAACTTTTAACTTTTTTACGTATAAATATCTGTTCTGTAATTTTCTTCGTTGCCTTCTACCATTTGACAATAACTGTTGTAACGTGAATAGGCAATTTCTTCGTTTTCAACAGCGTCTTTTATGGCGCAATTGGGTTCATTGATATGCAAACAATTGTGAAATTTACATGTTCCTTTCAGTTTAAAAAATTCAGGGAAATAATCGGCGATTTCTTGGGGTTCAAAATCTACCACGCCAAATCCTTTGATTCCCGGCGTGTCAATAATGAATCCGCCAAAACTCAATTCGTGCATTTCGGCAAAAGTGGTGGTATGTTGCCCTTGTTTGTGCTGTTTGGAAACCTCAGCGGTTTTTAAATTTAATGAAGGCTCAATAGCATTGACCAAAGTGGATTTCCCTACGCCCGAATGTCCGGAAAACATCGTTGTTTTGTCTTTCATCAATTCCTTCAGCTTGTCTATATTGATGAATTTTGTGGCAGAAACATCCATGCATTGGTAGCCAATTGAGGTATAAATTTGTTCTAATGCTGCTTTTATTTCCAGCTGATCTGGCGTATACATATCAATTTTGTTGAAAAGAATCACGGCGTGAATGCTGTAGGCTTCCGCGGTGGCCAAAAAACGATCTATAAATCCGGGTGAAGTTGGCGGACTGTCGATTGTCACCAAAATAAAAGCAGTATCAATATTGGAAGCGATGATGTGCGTTTGTTTGGAAAGATTTACGGCTTTACGAATGA
The DNA here is from genome assembly GCA_002842505.1 of Bacteroidetes bacterium HGW-Bacteroidetes-3. Lineage (GTDB taxonomy): Bacteria > Bacteroidota > Bacteroidia > Flavobacteriales > Flavobacteriaceae > Lutibacter. The sequence continues at coordinate 904 of PHDE01000090.1, forward strand.
TGTAATTTTTCCTTTCGAAAATTTTATTGATAACGCCAGTAACTTTTCCTTCTTCATATTCAAAATTCACATGGTCACCAACAGCCACCGGATTGGTGCTTTTGATGCCTTTCATTCTGAATTTTCCCTTTAACCTGCAATCTACCCTGTCGCCATCTTCGGCATAAACATTATACCAACTTCCTGTAGATTTTGTGACAACTCCTTTCATGCTTGCAAAGATATTTAAAAGTGGGGAACAATTGACTAATAAAAAACGCAGCAATCATTATGTGATTCCTCCTGCGTCGGAATGACAAAAAAAATAGAATAATTGATAATTTTTATTGAAAACTCAATAAAAAAAGAGGGCTTCCTTTTGGGTTGCCCTCTTTTGGATTTGTTTATTTTGGTTAATTTGATGAGCAATCTGTAGAATAAACTGCGGATCCATCTTTTATCCAATTAGGATCAGTAGGCGCAGTGGCTAATTGACTCATATTAACTTGAATACAACCAAGCGCTTCGTTATTGAAACATTCTAAATATTCTAAAACAGTATTTTGGCTTACATCTAAACTTTCGAGTTGGTTATCCTCAATCCACAAACCTTCCAAAACAGTATTATTACCAACGTCTAAACTTGTGAGTTGGTTTTCGCTGCAGTCTAACCATGCTAAATTCGTATTGGAACTTAAACCTAAACTTGTGAGTAAGTTATTATAGCAGTAAAAATCTGCTAAATTTGGATTGTTACTTACATCTAAACTTATGAGCTTGTTATAATGGCAGTAAAATAACGATAAATTTGGATTGTTACTTACATCTAAACTTGTTAATTGATTATTGTGAGCATGTAAAATTCTTAAAGAAGTATTTTGACTTAAATTTATGCTTGTAAGTTTATTTTCATTAAAGTACAAACTTTCTAACGCAGTATTTTTACTGACATCAAGACTTTCAAGTAGGTTAACAGCACAACCAAAATATTTTAAAGCAGTATTGTTACTAACATCTAAACTTTCGAGTTGGTTAACGCCACAAGAGAACCATACCAAAGAAGTGTTATTGCTAACATCCAAACTTGTTAGTTGGTTATAATTACAGTATAAATACGTTAAAGCAGCATTGCTGCTTACATTTAAACTTGTGAGTTGGTTATCATTACAAGATAAAAGAGTTAAAGCAGTATTGTCACTTAAATCTAAACTAGTGATTTGGTTATAATCACAGGCTAAATTTTGCAAAGCAGTAAAATCTTCAATACCTGTTAAATCAGCAATTTTACCTGAACTATAACCTTCATAATAATTTACATTAAGAGAAGTACGCGTATTAATATTTGAGGTTAGAACATAATTATCCAATATAGTATCATAACCTAAATCAATCAAGGCTTGTTCAAAATTATCATCGGGAACATAGGTGCAACCTTCATCAGTTTCGCCATTACAATTGTTATCAATGCCATCGCCGCAAATTTCAACAGCGCCTGGGTTTATGTCGGGATTGGTATCATCTAAATCAATTCCATCCCCATTTAAAACACCGCATTCATTATATGCTGCATAACCATCTCCATCTTCATCAATTATAACATCGCTAGGTTGCAAACGGTCGGGCACAAATTTTGTGTTAAGTGATACTATTGAATAGGTGCCTTTACGTTCATTATAACGGCAAACATCTACCTTGTTACCCACAGGTGGTCCTTTTGAACTTAATTCTGCCGGAGTTTGATTTTCCTCATAAATTAAGGCATCGTCATCCTGACAATTTTGCATTAAAAATGCAAACCCAATAAACAGTGCAATTAAGTACCATTGGGCACGAGTTACTTTTTTTAAATTTTCCATCATATTTAATTTTAATTGTTTTTATAAAATACTTAGGAGGAAAACAATTTCGCTATTGAAGTTCGCTTTTTATATAAAATTGCGCTATGATAATTATCAATAAATTTAATGATTTTCGTCAATTAACATACTGATATTAAATAGTTAAAGTATTTAAAGAGGTGAGATAAATCAGTTTATATGTTAAAAAAACCGGAGTGTTGCCATTATATCATCGGTCATTTTATGTTAGCAAAAAAAACTTCATAAATTGAAGCACAATTCAATATTTTATTATTTCGCCGAGTAATTACAAATATGTTTTTAAGATTTTGCTTCTTGAAAAATTCTTTAACCGCCGTATCGATTTTTCTTTAATTTGACGAACACGTTCACGCGTTAAATGAAGCGTTTCGCCAATTTCCTCAAGTGTCAATGTTTGTGCATTTTCTAAACCAAAATATAAATTAACAACATCTGCTTCTCTTGGTCTTAATGTATTTAAAGCTCGTTTAATTTCAATTTTTAAGGATTCTTGCAATAATCCTTTATCCGGATTTGGGAATTTCCCAATGTTTAACACATCATAAAGATTAGAATTTTCGCCTTCAATCAATGGTGCGTCCAAAGACACATGATGGCCTGAATTTTTCATGGATTTTTGAACCTCGTGCAAAGGAATATTCAACCTCTCCGAAATTTCTTCCGCAGAAGGAGGCCGCTCATTTTCCTGCTCTAAAAACGCGTACATTTTGTTAATTTTACCAAGAGTGCCAATTTTATTTAACGGTAAACGAATTATGCGGGATTGTTCTGCCAACGCCTGCAATATAGATTGGCGAATCCACCAAACGGCATAAGAAATAAATTTAAATCCGCGCGTTTCATCAAAACGTTTCGCCGCTTTAATCAATCCCAAATTTCCTTCATTTATTAAATCGGGCAATGCCAATCCCTGATTTTGGTATTGTTTTGCAACCGAAACAACAAATCTTAAGTTTGCATTTATCAATTTTTCAAAAGCAACTTGGTCGCCTGCCCTAATGCGTTGCGCCAAATCAACTTCCATATTGGCGGTAATTAAATCAACTTTTGCTATTTCTTGAAAGTACTTTTCTAATGATGCAGTTTCTCTATTGGTAAGCTGTTTTGTGATTTTAAGTTGTCTCATTTATTGGTAAAAATTATTTTCAGCGGACTTCTTTACAAAAACAATAAAGCGGATGGAGTTGAAGATTTAAATTTAAAATGGTGAACTTGAAAAAAAAATGATATTTATCAAAATAATTTATGATTCTTGTCAATTTCTTGCATCAAGTGTTCTCCTTATTAAAAATGGTGAGGTAAAGGTGAAACTTCCAAAAAAAGTAAATTCCATAAATTAGCGCAGCAGTACAAAAAGCGATACAACTAAAAAACAAATCCCCTTAAACAATTAAGTTTAAAGGGATTGTAATGTTTGCTAGTTGACCCACAAGGACTCGAACCTTGACTGACGATACCAAAAACCGGAGTGCTACCATTACACCATGGGTCATTTTGCGGGTGCAAATTTAGCCTAAAGTTTTAATTCGGCAAATAATTTGAAGTGTTTTTTCATAAAATCTCCTATAAAAATACTTTAAGAGTTATTTAGCAATGCATATCATCATAACTTTCCATAATTAATTTTTATTTTACTAAATTCGCTTCGGTTTTAAATTTAATTATGAACGCATTCAATTTTAATAAATGGAACACCATTTTAGGATGGTTTACTTTTGCAATAGCCCTAATAACCTACACGTTAACACTTGAGCCTACAGTGAGTTACTGGGACTGCGGCGAATATATCGCAACCTCTATAAAACTTCAGGTTGGGCATCCTCCGGGAGCGCCTTTATTTCAAATGTTGGGCGCTTTTTTCGCCATGTTTACAAGCGATGTTGCAGAGATAGCGAAAATGGTAAACTTTATGTCGGCTTTGGCCAGTGCGTTCACCATTTTATTTTTGTTTTGGACCATTACCATATTGGCTAAAAAATTAGTGAACAGTGGTACAGAATTAAGCAAAAGCACGTCCATTGCCATTTTGGGAAGCGGTGTTGTTGGTGCTTTAACCTATACTTTTTCCGACAGTTTTTGGTTTAGCGCGGTGGAAGCGGAAGTTTACGCCATGTCTTCATTTTTAATGGCGTTGCTGTTTTGGTTAGGCTTGCGTTGGGAAGCCGAAATGGATCAGCCGAGGGGCAATAAATGGTTGCTGATTATCAGTTTTGTGGTTGGATTGTCGTTTGGTGTGCATATTTTATCATTGTTGGTAATTCCTTCCATTGTGTTTCTTTATATCTACAAAAAATACAAAGATTTAAATTTTAAGCAATTTATTGTTGCCAATGTAGCTGCCATATTTGTATTGTTGCTTGTTTTTAAATTTTTATTTCCATTTACGTTAAAATATTTCAGTGCTTTAGAATTGTTTTTTGTGAATTCAATGGGAATGCCTTTTAATTCAGGAAGTATTATTGCGGCAATTTTATTGATTGCCTTTTTTTACTTTGCATTGCAATACACGCGAAAAAAACAACAGGTTGAAGCAAATACCCTTATTCTTTCCGTGTTATTTATTATGATTGGTTTCTCTTCTTGGACAATGCTTCCTATCAGGGCAAATGCCGATACTACCATCAATGAAAATAATCCGTCGAGCGCACGAGAATTATTGGCCTACTACAACCGGGAACAATATGGAGATACCAATGTTTTTTATGACACCTATTATTCCATTATTTACGACCGCGAAGCCGACAAAAGTGATCCCACAAAAGATGACAAGCCGAAATATGAAAAAGATGAAAAAGCCGGTAAATATATTATTGTAAACAATTACAAAGACGCATTGCCAAACTGGAGCAGCAAACATAAAGGATTCATTCCCAGAATGGTAAGTACGGATGCTTCCGTTATTAAAAATTACAAATCCATTGCAGGAATCCCTCAAAGCAGCAAAAGCAGGCCAACTTTTATTGAAAACATTAAATTTATGGTCGATTTCCAATTTGGGTATATGTATGGCCGCTATTTTATGTGGAATTTTGTAGGAAAACAAAATGATGAACAGGGAAATCTCGATTTGCAAAACGGAAATTGGCTGAGCGGCATTAAATTTATTGATGAATTTAGGTTGGGGCCACAAACAGATTTACCTTCTGATGTGCTCGACAACAAAGGCAGAAACACTTATTATTTCCTGCCGTTTATTTTGGGAATTATTGGCCTGTTTTTTAATGTTAAACGTGATAAAAACGACTTTTATACCTTATTGCTGTTTTTCGCTTTTACGGGTTTGGCCATCATATTTTACACCAATCCAAAACCATTTGAGCCAAGGGAACGCGATTATGCTGTGGTAGGCTCTTTTTACATTTTTGCCATTTGGGTAGGATTTGGCGTGTTGGCGCTCTTTGAAAAGTTAAAAAAATATGCTTCAGAAAATTTGGTTGCCATTGTGGTTACGCTTGTGGCCTTGGCTGCTGTTCCTGTGCTAATGGCTTTTCAGAATTGGGACGACCATGACCGGTCAAATCGTTATACTTCTCGCCTAAATGCTTCGGCTTATTTAGATTCTTGTGCGGAAAACGCCATTTTATTTACCATTGGCGACAACGATACTTTCCCGCTTTGGTATATGCAGGAAGTTGAAAATTACAGAACCGACATTAAATTGATTAACACCAGCCTTTTTCAAACCGATTGGTATATTGACCAAATGAAGCGAAAAACGTACGATGCCGCACCAATTCCGTCGCAATTAACGCACGACAAATACAAATGGGGAACGCTGGATGTCGCTTATTATTTTCCTGAAATTATTCCGCAATTGAAAGATTCGGTGGTGGATATTCAATATTTTATGAAATGGATTGAAAGTGACCAGGACATTACTTTTTACGATTTGGATGATGACGGCATTCCTGAAAAAATATTGCCGACAAACAAAATAAGAATTCCTGTCGACAAAGAAATGGTGTTGAAAAATGGGATTGTTGCCCAAAAAGATTCAGCCCTCATTGTGCCTTATATCGATATCCAATTTAAGGGAGCGCTTACAAAAGCCAGAATTTTAATGCTCGATATATTGGCCAACAACAATTGGAAACAACCTATTTACTTTACAGGTGGCGCACAAGCCGATGAAGAATATATTTGGTTGAAGAATTATTTGCAATTGGATGGCATGACCTATAAACTAGTGCCAATTTTAACGCCCAATGATGGAAATTTCTTTGAAATGGGTCGCATAAATACCGACGTAATGTACAAGAATGTCAAAAAATGGGATTGGCGTAACATTGCCGACGACAACATTTATTTAGATACCGAAACACGAAAAAATTCCGTGACCTATCGCAACAATTTGGAGCGTTTGGCGAGGGCTTTAATGGAAGAAAAGAAATTTAAAAGGGCGGAAGAAATTATAGATCTTTCCTTGGAAAAAATGCCTGTAACTAAATTTGGGCATTACAGCATGCTTATTGGTTACGTAGATTTATACTATGGTTTGGACAAAAAAGAAAAGGCCAGAAAATTAACTGCGGAATTAAAAACGGTTTTACAGGAAAATTTAAGGTATTACGCCCAATTTGATGAATCGAACGTTGAAGCCGTCTATAATGATATTGAACGCAGCTTATTAATGTATGACCAACTGATTAAAACTGCCATTCGTTTTGATGATAAAACTTATGCCAATAACCTTAAAGAAGAATATGTTGGGTATTTAAAACTCTTTGATTTCTTAATCAGCGATGAAGAAAAATAAACGACTATCAGTATTGAGAATTAAGCTGCCAACCACTTTATTTATTAAAATATTGGCGGATAAAAAAAGACCGATTAATTGTTCGGTTTGATATAAATTTATTTCTTTTATGAAACCCTATTTTATAAAAACCTCCAGCCTTTTAAAATTTATTTTTAGGAATTGGGTCTGGAGTTACGCTTCTAAAAAAAATGTGCTATACCTCACTTTTGATGATGGTCCAACCCCGGAAATTACGGAATGGACATTAAATGAGCTTGCCAAATATAAAGCGAAAGCCACTTTTTTTTGTATCGGAAAAAATATTGGGGAACACCCAGAAATTTTCCAAAAAATAATTGAAGAAAAACACACTGTGGGAAATCACACCAACAACCATTTAAACGGCTGGAAAACAAAAACTGAGATTTACTTAGAAAATATAGAAGAATCAGAAAAATATTTTACACAGTACTTAAAACTGAAAACTAAAAACTTAAAACTCTTCAGGCCTCCTTACGGGAAAATCACTTTATCACAATCAAGAAAAATAAGAAAAAAAGGGTATAAAATAATTATGTGGGATGTTTTAAGCGCCGACTTTGACACCACTATTTCCAATGAAAATTGTTTGGAAAATGTCATCAGAAATATCCAAAATGGAAGCATCATTGTTTTTCACGACAGCGTAAAAGCTTCAGAAAAACTAAAATTTGTGTTGCCAAAAGTGTTGGAATATTATAGTTATCATGGATTTATTTTCAAATCAATTGATTATTGACACTCGGTGAATTTAAAAATCGAAAACCATAATTCAAAATCCTTTGTTTTTTAAACTTTTAACTTTTGGAACGGACAGGTCGCGACATGTCCCTACTTATACCAACCGGCATATTTAACATAGTTGTCGGCAATTCTGTTTATTTCCCCTGAAATCAATTCCTCGCTGATATCCTTTATTTTTTTTGCGGGCATGCCGGCATAAATACAACCCGATTTTACGTGCGTTCCTTTTGTGACAACTGCGCCGGCAGCGATAATGGAATTGCTTTCCACAATGCAATCATCCATAATAATGGCGCCCATTCCAATCAACACATTGTCGTGTATGGTGCAACCGTGAACCAAGGCATTGTGGCCTATTGACACATTATTTCCAATATTTGTGGGGGATTTTTTATAAGTTGCGTGAATAACGGCACCATCCTGTACATTCACTTTATTGCCCATTTTAATATAATGCACATCACCTCTAATTACTGCATTGTACCATATACTGCATTGATTCCCCATGATTACTTCCCCAATAATAACCGCATTTTCAGCGATAAAACAATCTTCTCCAAAAATTGGCTTTATTCCGTTTAATTCTTTGATTATCATTTATATTTTTTATTTTAAAAACACACAACAAATTGGTTCTGCTATTTTGATTGTTTATCTGTCACCCTGAGTCTTTCGGCTCCTCTCAAGACAAGCTCCGTCGAAGGAACAAAATTGTAAATCGTAAATTAAAAAGCTGAATTTATATTAGGGCAACCACCTCTTTTTGGCGCTCGACAGCCAAAATTGAGCCCTAAAGTAATTTGATGGTATCCCGCATCTTCAAATAAAAACTCGCCGGTTTGTTTTGTGTAAGTATAAGATACCATGACGTTTTTATAATTAACGCCAACAATGGGCGTTAAATAATTGAGTTCTTCCGTGTTTGCATTGTCAAAACCTTTTCTGTAGGAGAAAGCAGCCCAAAGTTGCGCATTTGCCACATCTTTATAAACTTTTAAATTAAAATCCACAAACTTCTCCCCCGTCCTTTCAATCGTCTGCGCCATCAAGGAAGGTTCAAACTGCAAACTTTTTCCCTCGCCGTAATAATAGCCCAATGTTACCAAATACCTTCTTAAATTTAAAGATTCATAACGATCATTGTATAAATTACGGGCTGTTAGCATTATGTTTTTCGCCGTAAAATAAGAGAAAAATCCGCCTTTATGGTACGCCATGCCAAAATCGGCATTGAAATAACTTTCACTTTGCACAATTTGTGAAATCACTGGATCAGGAATCACAAAAGAACTTTCATCCACACTGTTATTAACGGCCATTAAAGAAAGCCCGAACGACAGCTGGTTCACTTCTTCCATTCTTCCGAAGTTTAAATGATAGGCATAAGTTCCTTGAAAACCTTGTTGGGAATGATACCCGTTTTTATCGTTAAAAAGAATCATGCCCACGCCCATATTTTCGCCTATTCGCGTATGGGCGCTTAATGTTTGCAACGAAGGCGCATCTTCAATCCCTGCCCATTGGCTTCGGGCAGTCAATCTCAATTTTCCGCAATTTCCAACTCCCGCAGCCGCAGGATGCACCAAATAAACATTATCCGACAAATAATCAGAATAAATTGGCAATGTTTCCTGAGATTTCACAAGGCTTGGAATGCTAAAAAACAAGCCTAAAATAAAGATTTTCAGTGCTTTCATTTAATGAAAAAAATAATATCAAATATATCATAATTATACCTAATAAAAGTAACGATGGCTATTTTTATTGTAAGATGCACTAAAAAAATCATTCTTTATTATTGACATTTTCAACATCTCCTAAACTTACTTTTTCACAGTTTTAACAAAAAATTAATTATGCACTATAAAAAATTTGTATCTTTGTGCTTCATTATGAAGCAATTATTTAGGAAAATATCGGCAATTATAATGGCATTTGTGGTTTTGCTGTCCACTATGTCATTTACGGTAAGTGAGCACTATTGTGGTCATACACTGGTTGATATTGCGTTATTCTCTAAAGCTGAATCTTGCGGCATGGATCTTCAAAAAACAACTCCCATGGATGGCAACGCCATCAATAAAGACAATTGCTGCAAGGATAATATCAAGGAATTTAAAGGCCAGAATGAATTAAACACCAACTTTTCAACCTTAAATTTTGAACAGCAGTTATTTGTTGCTTCTTTCACTTACACATATCTTAATTTATTTGAAGGGTTAAGGGAAAATACTATTCCTTTTAAATATTATACCCCGCCATTGCTGGTCACGGACATTCTTGTTTTGGACCAAGTTTTCCGTATTTGATTATTTAACGATTTTTTTTGGCCGCCAAAGTATGTAACTTTAGGCGTTGAAGCATTGTTGTGATTTTTTTAATCGTTTCAATTGTTCTTTCAAAATCAACTCATTAAATTATCAAAAAAATGTTCGATAAACTTATAAAATACTTTCTTTATAACCGCTTGGTTACCATACTTCTGCTGGCATCATTTATAGGCTGGGGTTTGGTTACGGCGCCTTTTAGCTGGGATATTGGGTTTCTTCCAAAGGACTCCGTTCCGGTAGATGCCATTCCTGATATTGGTGAAAACCAACAAATTGTATTTACCGATTGGTCTGGCCGATCTCCACAGGATATTGAGGACCAAATTACCTATCCTTTAACCACTTCCCTCTTGGGAATTCCCGGAGTAAGATCCATAAGAAGCACCTCTATGTTTGGGTTTTCCATTATTTATATCATTTTTGAAGAAGATATAGAATTCTATTGGTCCCGAACCCGAGTGTTGGAAAAATTGAATTCGCTGCCCGCCAATGTATTGCCGCAAGGTGTTTCGCCTTCCATGGGCCCAGACGCCACAGGATTGGGCCAAGTATTTTGGTACACGCTTGAAGGTCGTGATCCACAAGGGAATGTAACCGGTGGCTGGGATTCACATGAATTGCGCACCATACAGGATTTTTATGTAAAACTCGGATTAAGCGGCACAGCCGGCGTTGCGGAAGTTGCTTCTGTGGGCGGATTTGTTCAAGAATACCAAATCGACGTAAATCCGGATGCGCTAAAAGCCTTTAATATTGGCATAGACCAAGTGATGATGGCCGTTAAAAATTCGAACCGGGACATTGGCGCAAAAACTTTGGAAATTAACAAAGTTGAATACCTCATTCGCGGACTTGGTTATATAAAATCTGTTGATGATATTGAAAATACGGTAGTTACCGCAACCAATAACAAACCCGTTTTAATTAAGGATTTGGCGGTGGTGCATTTAGGCCCTGCGGAAAGACGCGGAATTCTTGACAAAGGCGGCGCCGATGTTGTTGGTGGCGTGGTGGTGGCACGTTATGGTTCCAATCCGTTACAGGCCATTGAAAATACCAAAGCTAGAATTAAGGAAATCTCAGTTGGATTGCCCCAAAAAACCTTGGCCGACGGTACCGTAAGCAAAGTTACCATCGTTCCTTTTTACGACAGGACACAGCTTATTCACGAAACCATCGGAACGCTGGAAAATGCGCTCTCACACGAAATTTTAATCAGCATTATCGTAATTCTGGTGTTAGTGCTCAACTTAAGGGCTTCGCTTTTAATTTCAAGTTTGTTGCCGGTTGGCGTACTTATGACCTTTATTGCGATGCGTTATTTTAACGTAGATGCCAACGTGGTTGCCTTGTCAGGAATAGCCATTGCCATTGGGGTGATGGTTGATGTTGGAATTATTTTTGTTGAAAACACCATAAGGCATTTGGAAATGCCTGAAAACAAGGATTCAAAAGGAGCCAAACTTTTAGCCATCATTCATTTGGCGACCATGGAAGTTTTTCCTGCGGTAACAACCGCGTTGTTAACAACCGTCGTAAGTTTTTTACCTGTATTTTTTATGGAAAACGCCGAAGGAAAATTATTCAGGCCATTGGCTTTTACCAAAACTTTCGCGCTTGGCGCTTCTTTTATCATTGGAATTTTAATTCTGCCAATGCTTTCTTATTTTGCTTTTAATATCAGAATCCAAAAAGAAAAAATGGTTCGAATATGGAATATCATTCTGATTTTTGTTGGATTATTTTTATCAATTTACTTCAGCTTCTGGTTGCCTTTTGCCTTGGTGGTAATAGGAATTTTAAGATTGGTGGAAGACAAAAATCCGAAGTTTTTAGGAAAATATTCCACGCAAATTACGCTGTTTATCATTGTTGCGGTAACCCTATTTTTTCTTACGGAAGAATGGCTGCCGCTCGGACATCAAAATTCGGTGTTTTCCAACTATATTTTCGTGATTGTTTTATTGGCAGGTGTTTTGGCAATTTTAATGGGTATGGTCAAATTTTATAAACCTATCTTGACTTGGTGCCTTGTAAATAAAGGAAAATTTTTGCTGATTCCGATAATCACCATTTTCTTTGGAATCTTGATTTGGCTGGGTTTCCCGAAAATATTCGGTTTTGCCGCCAACGGATTTGATAAAGTGGGATGGAATATTAGAACCACCTCGGTTTGGACAGGAATGGCAGATACTTTTCCCGGGGTTGGAAAAGAATTTATGCCTGCTTTAAATGAAGGAAGCTTTTTGCTGATGCCAACTTCTATGCCGCATGTTGGCATTGAAGCCTCCAAAAAAACCTTGCAACAGCTGGATATTGCGGTTACGGCCATTCCTGAAGTGGAAGTTTCAGTGGGAAAATTGGGCAGAATTGAAAGTGCCCTTGATCCTGCGCCAATTTCTATGTATGAAAATATCATTAATTACAAACCGAAATACATTCTTTCGGAAGATGGAAATCCAATCGCATTTAAAGTGGATAAAAATGATCGGTTTATTTTGAAATCGGGTGATACTTTAAGCAACGAAGAAGCCATCAATAAAAAAGTTTCCAAAAAAGACCTCCTAGAAGACGAAGATGGAAATTATTACAGAAACTGGCGTGAACATATAAAAAGTCCCGATGATATTTGGGATGAAATTGTAAAAGCCACCAAAATTCCGGGTGTAACCTCCGCCCCAAAACTGCAACCTATTGAAACCCGTTTGGTGATGTTGCAAACAGGAATGCGGGCACCAATGGGCATAAAAGTTTATGGCCCAAATTTGCAAATCATCCAGGAATTCGGATTGCAACTGGAAGGGCTTTTAAAAGAAGTACCTTCCGTGAAAGCAGAAGCAGTTTTTGCCGATCGTACCGTAGGGAAACCTTATTTGGAAATAGAGATTGACAGAAATGCCATTGCTCGGTATGGTTTAAGCATTGAAGATGTTCAAAAAACCATGGAAACGGCCATTGGCGGCATGGAAATCACCACCACTGTTGAAGGAAGGGAACGTTTTCCTGTTCGGGTACGTTATCCGCAGGAATTGCGCGATGATCCCGAAAGCATCAAAAAAATACTTGTGCCAACCAAAAGTGGCGCCCAAATTCCACTGGGAGAATTGGCAAAATTGAATTATGTGCGCGGTCCGCAAATGATCAAAAGTGAAGATACTTTTTTGGTGGGTTATGTACTTTTCGACAAACGAGATGGTTTTGCCGAAGTGAACGTGGTGAATGATGCGCAAAATTACATTCAGAAAAAAATAGATTCCGGTGAATTAAAAGTCCCTGCGGGCGTGAGTTATAAATTTTCCGGGAATTATGAAAATCAGGTGCGTGCAGTAAAAAGATTGGCCATTGTGGTTCCGATTAGTTTGGTTTTAATATTTCTTTTGCTGTATTTCCAATTTAAAACCATTATTGCCTCATCCATTCACTTTTCGGGTGTATTTGTGGCATTTTCGGGCGGATTTATTATGATTTGGCTTTATAGCCAGCCCTGGTTTATGAATTTTTCGCTTTCCGGAGAAAATATGCGCGATTTGTTTCAAATACACACCATCAATTTGAGTGTGGCAGTTTGGGTTGGATTTATAGCCCTCTTTGGAATTGCGACAGATGACGGCGTTTTAATGGGAACTTACATTCACCAGGTTTTTGAAAAAAGAAATCCGCAAACCGTTTCAGAAGTTCGGGATGCCGTGATGGAAGCTGGGTCAAAAAGGGTAAGGCCTGCGATGATGACTGCC
>PHDE01000091.1 GCA_002842505.1 Bacteroidetes bacterium HGW-Bacteroidetes-3
TCATCACAATAGCTGCTCTTTTCACCAACTACGGCTATCTTCTACTTTATGAATAGGCTATACACCAAGGTGTATTCCTATTCTAATTTTAAAGAAATTCACGTTCGGTCCTTCGTTGCTTGTGAGACCTCTGATTTTGCTATCAGCTCGTTTCCAGCAACTACTATGATCCCGAAGCTTCGGGACTGACTTCTCTACGTGACCAACCCGTGGTCGTAGAGATCTCCCCAGGTAATGACATCTTCTTTCCCCCGATCCCTGCCGTATCTACATAAATGCACCTTTGGTATTCATTGGGCATTACAATGATGTGCTTGCTTACCCATGCATAAATGCCTCTTATACGGTTCCTGCTTGGTTTATCCTGAGGTAGCCGAAGGATCAGTACCGAGTTTTGTAGTCTCGCTTCCTTCAGTCCTATTCTCGCGGATAGCGACCTTGCAGCTTACTAATGGTTCAGAGCGTTACCCCCGTCCATAAGGGACTTGCACCCTCTAGATAAATTATTTACCTTTCGATAAATAAAAGATGCCCGTGCTGGGCACACACAGCACCTACCCAAAAGTCGGGGTTTCGTGTTCCAAAGACAGTTTTGTGGTTAATCAAACATTGGTTTTTCAAATCAACTTTTGTGGTAAAAGTCCCGCCTTTCGGTTAGCTGCAAAACGTTATGGGCAATAGCATCAGTTGACTAAAAATTAAACACTTTTAGCATTAAAATATTCAATATGCTCTCTTTGCCTATTGGACATTTCTATTGGTATTGGCATTTTAGGTTACTATTATATTGGTGAATTGGATTGACAGCCTTTGCAAATTGACCGGAATGGAGTCTTATATTATATAATTACAGATGCAGCTAAATGGTTCGAAACCAATCAAATATAAAGCATTTGTGCTAATTTTCCAAACCGAAGATTTTTTTTTATTTGAAATTATGTATCTTGCGCACTTATGATTAAAAAGAAAATAAAAGAAGTTAGCGGTTCCTTAAATCAGTTTATTCATTTAGAAACAACGGCAAGTTTGTTGCTATTTGCATTTTCTGTTTTTGCCGTAATTTGGGCAAATTCTCCTTATGGCAGCGCCTATGAGCAACTTTGGCATTATAAGTTTACAATCGGATTTGCAAACACGAATTTTCATTTGGAAAAATCGTTGATTTTATGGATCAATGATGGCTTAATGGCAATTTTCTTTTTTGTTATTGGTTTGGAAGTTAAACGTGAAGTTTTGGCAGGAGAATTAACCACTTTAAGAAAAGCGTCACTTCCTGTTTTTGCCGCAATTGGTGGAATGGCTTTTCCAGTGATGATATTTTTATTCTTCAACCAAGGAAAAGCTGGTGTGGATGGCTGGGGAATTCCGATGGCAACAGATATCGCTTTTACACTGGGAATATTAAAATTATTGGGAAATCGTGTGCCATTGGGATTGAAAATATTTTTAACGGCCTTCGCCATTGTTGATGATATTGGCGCCGTTTTGGTCATTGCCATTTTTTATAGCGCCAATATTCAATGGGATTTAATTGCCTACGCCATCCTAATTGTTGGTATGCTTGGCTTTTTAAGCTATAAGCATGTTTACTCTAAATACCTTTATTTCGTGTTGGGATTTGTGGTTTGGCTATTATTTTTAAAATCTGGAATTCACCCAACTATTGCAGGAATATTGATGGCATTTACCATACCGATGTACCGGAAAATTAATTTAAGTTACTATGTGCAGGAATTATCGGCACAACTTCAAATTTTTAAAGGTTACAAATTTAAAAATCCACAATTGCTTAACAAAAAACAATTGGAAGTTGTTGATGAAATAGAAACAATTACAAATCAGGTGCAATCACCGCTTCAACATTTGGAACATTCTCTTCACGGTTGGGTTTCTTATGTTATCATGCCAATTTTTGCATTGGCAAATGCAGGAGTGGTTTTAAGTTTCAGTGGATTGGAAAATACTGGTCACATTACCTTAAATATTGCGATGGCATTGGTTTTTGGAAACACCTTCGGAATTATGCTGCTCTCTTTTTTAGCCATTAAATTAAAATTGGCCGATTTGCCTGAAGGCGTGAAATTTAAACAATTATTGGGCGTCAGCATTTTGGGCGGGCTCGGGTTTACCATGTCTTTGTTCATTACAAATTTGGCCTATAATGATGAAAGTTTTATTGCAGCCGCAAAAATGGGCGTTATTTTAGGTTCCTTAATTGCAGGATTTTTAGGGTATTTGATTTTGCGAATGCAGCTGAAAACCAACTAATAACGGCCTAAAAAAATCGCTGATTGTATTTATATTCCACAAATTTAAAATAGTTGTAAAGTTTGTAATTTACCTCTAAACCATAATCAACGGTAAAATCATAATCTATTTGGTTTTCATAAATATCGCTGCGGTATCTTAGCGGATTTTGAGCCCTAATATTCCATTCCGCAACATAAAACCTGTTTTTATTTTCATAATAGTCCTGTGAATAAAAATTCATCGGTTTGGCGATGGTGTTCAAATAGGTTTCAAATCCAATATCCATAATAATGATTTCATATTCCAAGCTGTCATTGGCGATTCTTACAACTTCTTTGGGAAGTTTGGTTTCTTTTGAGGTCGTTTTTGTTGTTGAGGAGCATCCAACAATAAATAAACCAATGGCTACATAATAAAATATTGTCTTCATAATCAACTGGTTTTAAATTACTTAAAAGTACAAAA
Source organism: Bacteroidetes bacterium HGW-Bacteroidetes-3 (assembly GCA_002842505.1). Classification (GTDB taxonomy): domain Bacteria; phylum Bacteroidota; class Bacteroidia; order Flavobacteriales; family Flavobacteriaceae; genus Lutibacter. The sequence continues at coordinate 2,716 of PHDE01000091.1, forward strand.
AGAATGCCAATTTATAGGTTAAATTTTTTAAATTAGCACTTACTTAAAATTGAAGTAAAATGGACAAAATTCGTTGTGGCTGGTGCAAAAATGACCCGCTTTATATGGCTTATCACGATATGGAGTGGGGCGTTCCTGTTTTTGATGACGATAAATTATTTGAATTTTTAATTCTGGAAACTTTTCAGGCGGGCTTAAGCTGGATTACCATTCTTCGGAAAAGAGAAAATTTCAGGAATGCTTTTGATCATTTTGATTATAATAAAATAGCCAATTATTCTGAAGCCAAATATGAAGAGCTTTTGTTGAATGCAGGCATCATCAGAAATAAATTGAAGATAAAAGCCACTATTTCAAATGCCGTTTCTTTTATGGAAGTTCAACAGGAATTTGGTTCTTTTTCAAACTATATTTGGGGCTTTACCAAAGGAAAATCCATTAAAAATAAACGGAAATCATTGAGTGAACTTCCCGCAACCACCGAATTGTCGGATATTATTTCAAAAGATTTAAAAAAACGCGGATTTAAATTTGTTGGTTCCACCGTAATTTACGCGCATATGCAAGCCACCGGAATGATTAATGACCATATTACCGAATGTTTTAGATATCACGAAGTGTAGTTTGGTATATTGGTATTTTGGATTGTTGGTATTTTTGATTTACACTTTTTTAATTTTGCATAAAACTTAAAACTTAAAATTAATTGACAGGTATATAAATCTCCGTCACCCACTTTGCTGGATTTTCGGTTTCGTTTGGGCCAATTGTATAAATTTCAAAGGGCTCGCCACCTTCAATTTCAGTAAAACCTTGCGCAGTTAATCCTTTATAAGCAGCTTCCCAGGCGTCATAAGAAAATTTATAATCGCCCATAAAAATAGTTTTAGAGGCCTTTTGCGGTTTTAAATAACCTGTTAAAACGTCTCCTGTGGTAATAACCCTTTCTTTTAGAGGAATACAGGCAGAAAACATGGCCGTATTATTTTCTTCGTCCCATTTGTGGTTTAACGTGAAAGGTTTTCCGGAAGGCTCAATGTTATTGTCTGCCATAAATTTTATGATAGCAGGAAACATTTCACCCATTTTTTTCTCAATATCTTCTATTTTACAAGAAGTGGTTTGGTATAAATAATAGCCTCCGCCAAAATCGACCATTCCTTTTAATTCAAAAGAATGTATTTCCATTGCTTTATAAACGTGTTGTTCCAGCAATTCCAAACCCCTGTCGTAAATTGGAATCATGTTTTTTTCCAAACCTCCTTTAAACAGCCAATAAAATTTTTCGCCAAACGAAATTTTGCCTCTCATTCCCCAATTAACGACGGTTCCGAGATCAACTTCAGTAAAATTCCAATAAACTTCCGCAATATGTCCTTTGCCAAAATCAATTTGTTGAATAATTTCTTTATTTGGCGTTGCTGAAATGGTTTTCATAAAACCTTTCCCCTCTTTTCCTGTCCAACTGTAGGTTGCGCCAACACTTGAAGCAGAATCGGAAAATGAAGTTACCATCGTTGGATCCTTTTCAAGCCAAGGACTCCAATTTTCCCAAGTTTTAAAATCTTTTACATTGTCGAAAATAACTTCCGCAGGGGCTTTTATAATTTTAGAACGATGGAAGTCGTAATTACTTTCAAGAACGGCGCCGTAAATGGCAATTCCAATCACTGCTGCCAAAAGCAGAAAAAAGAAGTATTTTATATATTTCAAAAGAGTAAATTTAGAATTACTAATCACTAATTTAAGGATTTATTCTCTTATAAAACAGTAAATTTGTCGATAAATTTTAAATTATACATCAAATGAAAATTAAATATTTTTTACCAATGCTTTTTACGGCGTCCATTTTGTTTTCTTGTGCCGATCAAAAGAAAGAAGAAAAACCAATTCCGGAAGCCTCAACAGAATTTAAGACTGAAGTTGAGCAGTTTGCGGATATTAAAATTCTGCGTTATCAAATTCCGGGTTTTGAAAACCTGACGTTAAACCAAAAAAAATTGGTGTACTATTTGGCACAGGCCGGTATGGAAGGCCGTGATATTATGTACGACCAAAACTATCGCCATAACCTAAAAATTAGACGTGCTTTAGAAAATATTTACCAAAATTATGCCGGTGACAAAACTGTTGAAGATTGGAAAAATTTTGAAATCTACTTAAAAAGAGTTTGGTTTTCAAACGGTATCCATCATCATTATTCAAACGATAAATTTATTCCCGCCTTTTCAAAAGAGTATTTTGATACTTTATTAAAAGAAACCAACACCAATTTAACTGGTGAACCTTACGAAGTTATTTTTAATGACAAAGATGCCAAAAAAGTTAACCTTGACGAAAGCAAGGGATTGTTGTTGGGTTCGGCCATAAATTTTTATTCACCCAATGTTACAGCTGCGGATGTTGACAAATTTTATGCGTCAAAAATTGATAAAAACGATAAAACGCCTATTGAATATGGGTTAAATTCGAAATTGATCAAAAATACCGACGGCTCTTTGGAAGAAAAAGTTTGGAAAGTTGGCGGAATGTACAGCGCCTCTATTGAAAAAATTGTGGGCTGGTTAGAAAAAGCCGTGGAAGTTGCGGAAAATCCAAAACAGGCCGAAGCCTTAAAATTATTGATTGAATACTACAAAACAGGCGATCTAAAAACTTGGGACAATTACAACATTGCTTGGGCAACAAGCACCGATGGCGATATTGATTATATCAACGGGTTTATTGAAGTTTATAAAGATCCAAAAGCATTTAGAGGTTCTTTTGAATCAACCGTTCAGATAAAAGATTTTGACATGTCTAAAAAAATGGCTGTTTTGGCTGAAAATGCGCAGTGGTTTGAAGACAATTCAACCTTGCAGGATTCCCACAAAAAGAAAGATGTGGTGGGCGTTTCTTATAAAACAGTGAATGTGGCTTCAGAAGCCGGGGATTCATCGCCTTCAACGCCAATTGGCATCAACTTGCCAAATAACAACTGGATTCGCGAACAACATGGCTCAAAATCTGTTTCCCTTGGAAATATTATTGAAGCCTACAACAATGCTGGAGGAACAGATCGATTGAAAGAATTTGCCTTTGATGAAGCGGAAGTTGAAAATGAAATTAAATATGGACAAGTGGCCGACAAATTGCATACAGCTTTACACGAAGTTATTGGCCACGCAAGCGGACAAATAAACGCAGGAATTGGACAACCAAAAGAAACCTTAAAAAATTATTCATCAACGTTGGAAGAAGCACGTGCAGATTTGGTTGGACTTTATTATTTGCCTGATGAAAAATTGGTTGAAATGAATATTTCTCCAAACGCCCAAGGAATTGGAAAAGCAGCTTTTGACAACTACATCAGAAATGGTTTAATGACGCAATTAATCCGTTTAAATTTGGGTGATGATATTGAAGAAGCGCACATGAGAAACCGACAATTGGTGGCAGCTTGGGCTTTTGAAAAAGGCAAAAAAGACAATGTCATTGAAAAAGTGGTGAGAGACAATAAAACGTATTTTGTGATTCGGGATTATGCGAAATTGAGGGTTTTGTTTGGCGAATTGTTGAGCGAAATACAACGTATAAAATCGGAAGGCGATTTTAAAGCCGGTAAAGCTTTGGTTGAAACTTACGGCGTAAAAGTTGACCAAGCACTTCACAAAGAAGTGTTAGATCGCAACAGCAAATTTAAATCGGCGCCATACAGCGGTTTTGTGAATCCGGTGTTGACTGCCGAAATGGATGCTGAAGGAAATGTTATTGATGTAAAAGTTGTTCAGCCAGCAAGTTTTACGGAGCAAATGTTGGATTATGCAAAAAGATACACCACCTTGCCTGATGTAAACTAATAAATTTAAAGAGTACTTAAAGTGCCTAAAGTTTGGAGTACTTAGCGTTTAAATAAAAAGCAAACTTTAGCTTAACTTGTTTAAAATATGCTGTTTGAAGTGAAAATTTGAAAAATTTTAGTTTTAGAGCGCCTACAAAATTGAGTGCTATTTAACTTTAGGCATTCTAGGCACTCCAAACTTTAGGCACTGATTAGTTACAAATAATATAAATAAAAGTCCGTTTCAATTTTTTTGAAGCGGATTTTTTAATGAACTCATCTTGACTTTTTTGATTGAAGCGAAAAATAGGGATTTTTGTCCCAGATGTAGCCTTTTTTGCGCTGCATAGCCTTAGCTACGGAGTTAGAAAAAGGTGAAATATGGGGTAAAAAGACCATTTTACAGCCAATTAGAAAAAGTCAAGAAGAGTTCAATGCAAGGAAAAAGTGATTAAAATAAAAATAATGATGACTAAAATAATGGAAATCAAGACAAGAAAGGAATTTTTATAATATTTTTTATGAATTTTTATGTCCTTTTTGTAACTCCAAACCATGCCAATAATAAAGGCAATTACAAAAAACGCCGCAAAAATTAATTGTCCTTTACTAAACATAATAAATGTGTATATTTATCAACAAAAATACATAAATTTCGGGTTGTAAATTTGCATAAAAATAAAAATATGAAAAACGCATTGGTTATTGGAGCGACATCAGGAATTGGAAAAGAACTTTCCAAATTATTGACGACAGATGGGTACAAGGTTGTAATTACAGGAAGAAGAGAAAATTTATTGCAGGAAATTAAAGCGACAGATCCAGAAAAATATGTGGTTAAAGTCCAAGATGTAACCGATCTAAAATCTTGTGAAACCTTATTTTCAGACCTTAAAAATGAATTAAAAACCATCGATTTAATAGTTTACAGTTCTGGAGTTGGCGACCCAAATTACCAATTGGAATGGGAAAAAGAACTGCCAACGTTACAAACCAACGTTATTTCTGCCGTCAAAATTTACGGACTGGCCTATAATTTTTTCAGGGAACAAGGTTATGGCCATTTGGTGGGAATATCTTCCATTGCTTCCATTCGTGGAAATCGTCACGTGCCGGCATATTTTGCTTCAAAAGCATTTCAGGCAAATTATTTAGAATCACTTTGGATGAAGGGTAAAAGAAGCAAAGCAGACATTTTTGTGACGGATATTCAGCCTGGATTTGTGGATACGTCCATGGCAATCGGCAAAACATTTTGGATGGCTTCAACAGAAAAAGCCACCAAACAAATTTTTTCGGCCATAAAAAAGAAAAAGAAAAAAGCATATATCACAAAACGTTGGGCTTTGGTTGCGTTTGTGTTAAAATTTCTGCCCGCATCCCTATTGTATAAATTTGCCACCTAAAACAAAAATTAGCGTTTAAATCAACTTTTTAAAATCATTAAAATGATCAATAAATTGAAAGCCGTTCAGGAATTTCATGCAGCATTCGGGTTGGGAATCCAACACAAGCCAATCGCAAAACTGGAAGAAAATAAATTAAAATTACGTTTCGATTTAATGGCCGAAGAAAATGAAGAATATTTGGAAGCCGCCAAAAACAACGATTTAATTGAGGTTGCCGATGCTTTGGGCGATATGCTTTACATTTTATGCGGAACCATTTTAGAGCATGGCATGCAACATAAAATTGAAGAAGTTTTTAATGAAATTCAACGCAGCAACATGAGCAAATTAGGCGAAAATGGCAAGCCAATTTATAGGGAAGACGGCAAAGTCATGAAAGGCCCCAATTATTTTAAACCGAATATTTTAGAAATTTTAGAAAAAATTGAATAACAATTTTTCAAAACTCAAAAATTAAGGTAATAATTGACTGCAAAACAAATCTACTCTTCCTTTTTAACTAAATCCACATTGTAAAATCCGCCTCTGTTTTCCTTTCTTTCTTTGGAAAATCGCGTAATTAAAAATGCGGTTGTAATTAAATTTCTAAGTTCACACAAATCGACAGAAAGTTCCGAATGGTCATAAAGTCGTTTGTTGTCTTCAAACAACACGTGAAGTTTTCTTTCGGCACGCAGTAATCGTTCATTGGAACGAACAATGCCAACATAATTGCTCATTATGGTTTTCACTTCATTTCGGTCGTGCGTAATTAAAATTTTCTCCATGTTTTTCACCACGCCACTGTCATTCCAATCCGGGATATTTTTCGGCGCTTTAATTTTATCAAATCTCAAAGTTAGATTTTCAAAGGCCTTGTGGGCATAAACAATTCCTTCCAGCAATGAATTTGAAGCCAGCCTGTTGGCGCCATGAAGTCCGGATCGGGTAACTTCGCCGGCGCCGTATAAATTTTTAATAGAGGTTTTTCCTTTTTTATTCACATTTACGCCACCACAAATATAATGTGCCGCAGGAGAGACAGGAATAAAATCTTTTCGCACATCAATGCCTAAAGTCAAGCATTTTTCGGTAATATTTGGAAAATGTTTTTTAAAGGCTTCGTATTCCAAATGCGTGCAATCCAAATAAACGTTTGGCATTCCGCTTATCTTAAGTTCGTGGTCAATGGCTCTTGCCACAATATCCCGAGATGCCAATTCTTCGCGCTCATCATATTTATGCATAAATCGATTGCCATAATAATCTCGTAAAATAGCACCTGCACCTCGTACAGCTTCCGAAATTAAAAAAGCCGGGTATTCGCCAGGATTGTATAAGGCGGTTGGGTGAAATTGGATAAATTCAACTTCCGAAACTTCTGCCATCGCCCGGTAAGCCATCGCAATTCCGTCGCCGGTGGCAACTACCGGATTTGTGGTGGAAAAATAAACTTGTCCGCTTCCGCCTGAAGCCAGCATCGTCACTTTGGCCGCAAAGGTATTCACCACATTGTTTTTCTCATCCAAAACATAGGCGCCATAGCAGGTAATTTTTTCTGAAACAGAAGTTTGTCTTTTTTTAACTTGGTGTTCCGTAATCAAATCAATGGCAAATTGGTGCGGTAAAAATTGAATATTTTCGGCTTTTTCCACTTGGGCAATAAGCGCTCTTTCAATTTCGGCGCCGGTAAGGTCTTCGTGGTGCAAAATTCGGTTTTGTGAATGTCCGCCTTCTCTTCCCAAGGAAAAACTGCCTTTTGGTGTTTTGTCAAAAATAGTGCCCCATTCCATCAATTCCCTTAAGCGGGCAGGCGCGTCTTCAACCACCATTCTCACCACTTCTTCATCACACAATCCGTCACCGGCAATTAAAGTGTCTGCGATATGTTGTTCAAAAGAATCGACGGCTTCATTCCATACAGTGGCAATTCCGCCTTGCGCATATTTGGTGTTGCTCTCGTCTCTTTCGCCTTTTGTAATGATGGTAACGGTGGCGTGTTTAAAGTGATTGGCAACTTTTATGGCAAAACTAAGGCCTGCGATCCCCGAACCTATGACCAGAAAATCGGAATTGTATGATTTTTTTTCAGCATTCATTTTAATTTCTTTATTATTTTGAAAGTTCAAGCATGCGTTCAATGGAAACCAATGCTTTTTTGCTTAATGCTGCTTCTACATTAACCTCCGGCAATTCATATTTTAGGCACAAATACAATTTTTGCATCGTATTCATTTTCATATAAAAACATTCGCTGCAATTGCAATTGTCATCATCAACCGGCGCGGGAATCAAAATTTTATCTGGTGATTCCTGATGCATTTTGTGCAAAATACCGACTTCAGTGGCCACAATAAATTTTGTCGCCTTGCTTGTTTTTACGTAATTCAACAATCCGGAAGTTGAACCAACATATTTGGCGACTTTTAACAAATGCGCCTGGGATTCAGGATGGGCAATAATTTCAGCATCTGGATTTTCACTGTATAATTTCAATATTTTGTCTATTGAAAAAGCTTCATGAACCATACAGGCGCCGTCCCAAAGCACCATATCCCGTCCTGTTTTTTTAATCAGCCAAGCGCCTAAATTTCGGTCTGGCGCAAAAATAATGGGTTGGTCTTTTGGTATGGAATTGATAATTTTTTCGGCGTTTGAAGAAGTGCAAACTATATCGGTCATTGATTTTATTTCTGCGGAAGTGTTAACGTAAGAAACCACCAAATGATTTGGATGCAGTTTTTTGAAAGCAGCGAAAGCGGCGGGCGGACAAGAATCTGCCAATGAGCAACCTGCTTTTAAATCGGGCAATAAAACTTTTTTGGACGGATTTAAAATTTTGGCAGTCTCCGCCATAAAATGCACGCCTGCAAAAACTATAATATCGGCATCGGTTTTAGCGGCTTGTTGCGCCAAAGCCAAACTGTCACCCACAAAATCGGCAATATCCTGAATGGCATCTTCCTGATAATAATGCGCCAAAATAACGGCGTTTTTCTCTTTTCTGAGTCGGTTTATCTCCTTTACGTAATCAATATTAGGCGTTTTAATATCTAAAAAACCTTTTTCCTGAAGCTCATTTTTAGCTTGTTCTAACGTAACCATAATTTATTTTTTTGATGGATTAAGACCAAATAATATGCCAAACAATCGGATAAAAATCCGATTGTTTTATAATTCCAATGCAATAAATGGTTGCTTTTTGGCAAGATTACCCAAATTAGTATTATTTTACTTTATAGGTCCAGCCAAATTTATCTTCTGCTTTTTTGCGTTGGATATCCGTAATTCCTTTCTTAATGAATGCCGCGAAACTGTTTTCTGTTTTTGGCAATTCAAAATTTTCTCCTTTGTTTGAAAAAGCATTGATTACGCTAACAACCGCAGCTGTTCCGGCGCCAAACATTTCCAACAGTTCACCTTTTCGGGCCGCCTCCACAATCTCTGCGACTTTTACAGGCCTAACCTCAACTTTAATTCCTTTGTCTTCAGCAAATTGAATAATGCTTTTGCGCGTAACGCCATCCAAAATCCGATCACTTACCGGAGCGGTTAACAAAGTGTCATTTACCCTAAAAAAAACATTCATCACGCCAGCTTCTTCCAAAAGCTCGTGCGTGCAGGAATCTGTCCAAACCACTTGTTGAAATCCTTGCTGATTTGCCAATTTGGTCGGATAAAAAGAACCTGCATAATTACCGGCCGCTTTTGCAGCTCCAACGCCGCCGTTTGCAGATCTGCTGTATTTATCTGCAAAAAGCACTTTAACTTCACCCGAATAATATGATTGAACAGGAGAACAAATAATCATAAATTTATAGCTATTTGAAGAGGAAGCTGATACGCAACATTCGGTGGCAATGATAAATGGCCTGATATAAAGCGCATTGTCCTGTCCTTTTTTCACCCAATCTTTATCCAATTTCAACAATTCATTCAATCCCTCAAAAAATAAATCTTTTGGAAATGAAGGCATATCCAATCTTTCGGCCGATTTGTTGATTCTTTCCTGATTTTGGTCTGGCCTAAACAACCAAATAGCATCATTGTCATCTTTATAGGCTTTCATTCCTTCAAAAACAGCCTGACCATAATGAAAAACTTTTGCGGAAGGATCAAAAGTTAAAGGATGGTAAGGAACAATTTGAGGCGTTTGCCATTTGCCATTTTCATAATCACACTCAAACATATGGTCTGTAAAAACTTTCCCAAACGTTAAATTGTTAAAATCTACTGCTGAAATTTTTGATTTTGTTGTTTTTTCAATATGTAAAGCCATCGTAAGTCTATATTTATTTAAGCAAATTTACTGAAATTTTTTAATTCACCGTTTTATTTTTCCCGAAGGTTACTGCCTTATTTTTAATATATTTGGGCAAAAATATTCATAAGAGCAATATGAATAAAATAAAATTGCATTTTTGACATTAATTCGCTTGTTTGTATTATTTTATTATAAAAATGGCGCCAACTAAAATGATGTAACTTTGCTGAAATACAAGCTTTTACAGCCAATTTTCAGAATGAAAAATATTTAATTTTAAAAATATTGGAAAGAAAAATAATGATTACCGCCGATGGTTCAACAACCATTCATATTCCCGAATGGGACGAACAATACCATTCTAAACATGGCGCTATCCAAGAGGCAAAACACGTGTTTATTAAAAACGGATTGTCACTTTTTTCTGATCAAAAAATAAGCATTTTGGAAATAGGTTTCGGAACCGGACTCAACTGTTTCATTACTTTTTTGGAAGCACCAAAAACGAACTTGGCAATTGATTATGTTGGGGTTGAAGCCTACCCGTTGGCGGCTGATGAGGTGGAGAAAATGAATTATGTTGATCAATTAAATGCGAATAAGTTTTCTGATGTTTTTAAACAAATGCACCAACAAAATTGGGAAGAAAAAGGCAAAATTTCAACCGATTTTTCGCTCACAAAACGCAAGCAGTTTTTTCACGGAATAAACGACGAAAACAAATTCGACCTTATTTATTTTGATGCTTTTGGCGCAAGGGTTCAACCTGAATTGTGGACAGAAGAAATCTTTGAAAAAATGTTTAAAGCCTTAAAACCGGGTGGAATTTTAGTTACTTACAGCGCAAAAGGAAGCGTGAGAAGAGCGATGATTGCGGTCGGATTTTCAGTAGAAAAATTGCCTGGACCACCAGGAAAAAGAGAAATGTTGCGGGGAAAAAACGCCCCCTAACCTCCCGCAATAAAAGCGGGACAGGCGCCGAAGGGGGAATTTAAAATACGCTATAAATAATGGAACACAGATTTAAAAAAAAGAAAAAACCTAATTATAAAAGAGGCATTGTGTTGGCAATTTTATTGTTGGTGATTATTTATTTATGGATGAATTTGGAAAGCCTCGTCAATACTTTTTTTGGCGTGAAATCCTAATTTATTTGGCCTAATGGTTGGTTCTAGTTGGCATAAATAAAAAAAGCAGTCTATTAATTTGAAAAATGTTACCTAATTAGCTAACTTTGTTTGATGGATGAAAAAAATTTCAGGAACATTTTCTATTATAAGAATTATTACTTGGATTTTTTTCAAACGCTCGACCCAGAAGTAAAAAAGAAATTTAACTGGACGTTAAAATTAATTACGACTGTTGACAGGGTTCCTGTAAAGTATTTTAAACATCTTGAAACTACCAATGGTCTTTATGAAATTCGGGTTGAATTAGGGAGCAATATTTATAGAGTATTCAGTTTCTTTGATAAGGGAAAATTGGTGATATTGATAAATGGATTCCAGAAGAAGTCAAATAAAACGCCAACAAAAGAGATTGAAATGGCAGAGAAATTGAAAAAACAGTACCACGATGAAAAAACAAGCAAACAATAATTTAACATCTTTTGATGACCATCTTGACCAACAATATGGGAAAAGAGGGGATTTAGAGCGAGAAAAGTTTGAAGAAAGCTTTGAAGCATTTAGGCTCGGAGTGATGATTCAAGAACTTAGGAAAGAAAATGGAATGACACAGGAACAATTGGCAAATAAATGCGGCACTACAAAGACTTATATTTCCAGAATTGAGAACAACGCTTCAGATATAAGATTATCTACATTAATGCGAATAATCCGGGAAGGTTTTGGTAGGCAATTAAAGCTAAGTATTTAATTATAAACGATTTAAATATAAATTATTTACGAAAAATTAAAATTATTGTAACTAATCAGTACTTAAAGTGCCTAAAGTTTGAAGTACTTAAAGTTAAAAAAAGGGACTTTTACGAAGTAAAACAGTTTCAATGATATTAAA
>PHDE01000092.1 GCA_002842505.1 Bacteroidetes bacterium HGW-Bacteroidetes-3
TTAAGTAATTATAATCTAAATTTAATTAAACTCTAATAATGAAATGTTGTTTTTCCTGCTCTTTCCTGAAAAATACAATTCCCCAAAAAAATGTATTAATGGTGATGGTTACTTTGGAATGATTTTTTATTTCTTCCCAAGCCTGTTGCATTTCAATAGACCAGTTGATGTCATCAAAAATAAAGATAGAATCATTATGTGCCGTTTCAAGGCATTGATTGAAATATAAAAGTGTGGCGCTTTTTTGGTGATTTCCATCGAAATAAATTAAATCAAATTGTTTATTTTTTATGACGGAAGACAACGTTTCATTGAAATTTCCAACAATCAATTGAATATTATTTAAGTGATTGGCATTGAAAAGTCCTTCTGCAATTTCCGCAGTATTTTCGCAACCTTCTAATGTAACAATTTTGGCTTCAGTATTTCCAATGCTTAAAACCGAAGTTCCCAATCCTACGGAAGTTCCTATTTCTAACATATTTATCGGCTTAAAATAATCTATAATCCGAAGTAAAAGTTTTGCTCTTTTAGCTGAGATTCCTGCTATTTTTGCAATATCGGACACTTTTCGTTTGTTATTTTTAAAAATAGAAGAACCTTTGCCGTAATCTGTAATTATGATGCTGTTGTGATTGGAATATACAGACTTTTGTATGCTTTTAAACGAGTTCATTTTAGAAAGATTTGTTTTGGCGTTAAAACATTTGTCCACTAAATTATAAACAAAAGGGGAGTGCACACCGTGCCGATTTTTTGATGCAAGTAAAAAAGCAATAAATGACCTAATTTTAAACCAATGCATGACAAGTCAATTTTAATGCGAAAATAGTTGAAAAATTATTTTAATACGCTATTTAAAATTATATTTGCCATAGCCTGACTAAATTTTTATGAAGAATTTTTTTTTATACGTTGCTGTTTTAAGCATTCTATCGTCCTGTATTTCAACAAAACAAGTGACCTCATTTCAAGGTGAACCCGTAAGCAAATCGGATATTTATAAGTTAAATAACGATCCTTATCGTTTGCAGGTAAATGATATTTTGTATATAGACATTAAAGCCGAAAACCAGGAACTCGTAACCCTATTTAAAAATAGTGCTTCAGGCGGAAGTGGTGCGGGCGGACTTTATTTTTCAGGTTATACAATTGACAACCACGGAAATATCAGAATTCCTTATATTGGTGAAGTGAATGTTTTGGGTTTTACGGAAAAGGAAGCCAGGGAAAAAATAGAAGTTGAATTGGGCAAGTTTTTAAAAAATCCAGAAACCGTTTTTGTGACGGTAAAATTGGGCGGAATCAATTTTATAGTTACCGGAGAAGTTGGTTCACCGGGAACAAAAAATTTGGCGCAAAATCAGGTTTCCATTATTGATGCTATTGCCAATTCAGGTGAAATATCCACTTTTGGCGACCGTGAAAACGTGTTGATTATACGAAAAACGCCCGATGGCGTTAAAAAATACAAAATAAACATGAATGAAATGGCCATTTTTGAATCGGAGCATTTTTATATTCAACCCAACGACATTATATATGTGGCGCCGCTAAAACAAAAATCATGGGGAATTGGAACTACAGGTTTACAGGCATTTACAACAGTCGTTTCCATATTGTCATTTTTAATAACCTCTGTTTTATTAGTTAAAAATTTATAATATTTTATGGATAATAAATTCAAATTTATTGAAAATCCAAGTGAGCAAATCTCTAATATTAAAGATTATTTATTTCGAATTTTAGCCAATTGGAAGTGGTTTGTAGCTACAGTTGCCATTGCAATGGCGATTGCCTATTATATAAATATTTCCTCCCAAAAAATATACGGACTTAGTACAACGATTGCCGTAAATGAAAAACAAAATCCGCTTTTTTCATCGGGAACCAATATTGCATTTAACTGGGGTGGCGTAAGCGACAGGGTTGAATCCATCAGGAAATCCTTAACTTCAAGATCCCATAATGAAAAAGTAATAAGTCGACTTAATTTTTATATTGATTATTTAAAAGATGGCCGTTTCAGAAGAGAAGATGCTTACGGCGAAACGCCATTTAAGCTTATATTGCAGCCTAACCAATATCAATTGCTTAACACTTTAATTAAAATTGAGTTTATTGACAATGGACGTTTTGAATTATCGGTGGATTTTAATGAAAAAGCAGCTTATAAATTAATTAACTATAAAGATGAGTCGTTAAAAGATTTTGATGAAAATAAAAAGCATTTTTCAAAAGTATTTTTGATTGATGAATATATCAATCTTCCGTTTTTAAAAGCGCAAATAGAACTTGTAAATGACTCAAAAGATATAAAAGGCCAGTCGTTTTATATTCAGTTGAAAACAATAGCGCAGGTTGCCGGAGAATACCGAAATGTAAGAGCAAACGGTCTTACTGGGACTTCTTTGATAGAACTGTCGTTAACGGGTCCCAACAAAAACAGAATTGTTGATTATTTAAATGAAACTGTTAAAGTTTTGGCTGAACATGAGTTAGATGAAAAAACAAATTATGCCCGAAGCACAAAGGAATTTATTGATGCCCAGTTCAGAAACACATCAGACAGTTTAAAATTAATTGAAGACAACATTGGGAAGTTTAAACAGGAAAATTCAATATACCAATTATCAGCTGAAGGTGGTGAAATCTATTCCCAAACAGTTAGTTTGGATAAAATGCAAGAGCAATTGGGAGATAGAATTGTGTATTTCAACAATTTGGAGAATTATATAAAAACACACACCAATTTCACCAATATTCCGGCGCCCGCAATCATAAATATTGAAGATGGCTCCATTTCCGGCATGGTTGGAAAATTAACGGAACTTTCCATTAAAAAGGAAAAATTATCAAAAGAAGTTACTGCAAATCACCCATCATTAATAGCGGTAAACCAGGAAGTTGAAACTACAAGAAATGTGCTGCTCGAAAATCTTTCCTCCTTAAGAAACGAAACTAAAATTACGCTGAACAATAGCAAAAATAGATTAAATAGCTATAATTACGAATTGGGCAAACTTCCGAAGAAAGAACAAAAACTATTAAATTATCAACGAAAATACAGTTTAACCGAATCTAATTACGTTTTCTTGATGCAGAAGAGATACGAGGCAGATATTGCAATTGCCGCAAGCGTATCGGATATTTCGGTATTGGATACCGCCAAAGATACGGGACAGGGATCAATTTTGCCAAGAACAGAGTTTAATTATATGGTGGCTTTACTTTTGGGAACCATTTTTCCGCTTTTTGTGATTATTGCAAAAGAAGTTTTGGATACCCGAATTCACTCGACCGAAGACATTGAAAAAATTTCTCCGATACCGGTGTTAGGAGTCGTAGGGAATAATGGAACCGACAGTAATTTAGCCGTATTTTTAAAACCAAAATCAGGTATTGCCGAATCTTTCAGGGCATTGCGTTCAAATATTCAATTTTTATTTACGAGAAGCACCAAAGACAAATGTAAAACCATTATAGTAACATCGTCTGTAAGCGGGGAAGGCAAAACCTTTGTTTCTATTAATATGGCCACTGTTTTTGCTTTGGGCGGAAAAAAAACAATTTTGGTTGGACTGGATTTACGCAAGCCAAAAATATTCGATGATTTTGAACTTTCAAATGATAAAGGCGTGGTTAACTATTTAATTGGTGAAGAAAATATTGATTCAATTATCCAAAAAACCAAAATTCCTAATTTGGATGTCATTGTCGCAGGTCCAGTGCCGCCAAACCCCTCCGAATTATTAATCAGTTCTGCAACCGATGAGTTAATAGTCAGTTTGAAAGAAAACTACGATTACATTATTTTAGATACACCACCAATAGGTTTGGTGAGTGATGCGGTTGAGTTGCTGAAATATGCAGATTCAACACTGTATATTGTGCGACAAAACTATTCACAAAAGGGAATGCTTAAAATGATTAACGAAAAATATATTAAAGAGGAAATTTCAAATATTAGTATTGTACTCAATGATTTTACCATGAAATTACGCTATGGTTATAGCAATAGCTATGGCTACGGTTACGGTTATGGAAAATATGCCAAGGGATATGATGGTGAAGAAGCAGCGCCTAAATCACTGCTTAAAAAGATTTTAAAAAGAAAAAAGAAAGCTAATTAGAAGTTAAATATTAAATATTAGAAGTTAAAAGTTAACATATTTTGTTGTAAATACTATTCTAATTTCAATCAAACTCCCTTTCCGAAGGAAAGGGTCAGGGGATAGTATTAAAACTCAAAAATAAAATCGGATTTACTAAGAATACATACTATCCCGTAACTCCTTAATTTTTGGATCATCCAAATATTCATCAAATGTTGAATACCGGTCTATAATTCCTTTTGGCGTAATTTCTATAATTCTGTTGGCAACAGTTTGCGCAAATTCGTGGTCATGGGTTGTAAAGATGACCGTTTCTTTAAAGTTTTTTAAGGAATTGTTAAATGCTTGAATAGACTCTAAATCCAAATGGTTTGTGGGCTCATCCAACATCAATACGTTTGCTCTCACCATCATCATACGGGATAACATACATCTTACTTTTTCACCACCTGAAAGCACATTGCATTTTTTTAGGGCTTCTTCGCCGCTAAAAATCATTTTTCCTAAAAATCCCCGTAAATAAACCTCTTCTCTTTCTTCTTCGGTTTTGGCATATTGACGCAACCAATCTACCAAATTTAGATTTGGATTTGTGAAAAATTCAGAATTGTCCAATGGCAAATAAGATTGGTTTGTGGTAACGCCCCATTGAAATTTTCCTGCATCTGCTTTTTCACTTCCATATAAAATTTCATAGAAAGTGGTAACAGCCCTTGAATTTTTGGAAATCAAAGCCACTTTATCCCCTTTATTCAATATAAAGCTAATATCTTTAAACAACACGCCATCTTCAGCTGATTTTGACAAATGTTCTACATTTAATATTTGATCTCCGGCTTCTCGTTCCAATTCAAAAATAATGGCAGGATATCTTCTGCTTGAAGGTTTTATTTCATCAACATTCAGCTTTTCAATCATTTTTTTACGGCTGGTTGCTTGTTTTGATTTTGCAACGTTGGCAGAAAAACGACGGATAAATTCTTCTAATTCTTTCTTTTTGTCTTCGGCTTTTTTACTTTGCTGCGCTCTTTGTCTGGCCGCTAACTGGCTCGATTCATACCAAAAAGAATAATTACCCGAGTAATGATTTATTTTTCCAAAATCTATATCTGAAATATGGGTACAAACTGCATCTAAAAAGTGACGGTCATGCGACACCACAATTACGGTATTGTCGTAATTTGCCAAAAAGTTCTCCAACCAGCCAATGGTTTCAAAATCCAGGTCGTTGGTAGGCTCATCCATAATTAACACATCGGGATTGCCAAACAAAGCCTGCGCCAATAAAATACGCAATTTTGTTTTTCCGTCTATATCTCCCATTAAGGAATAATGTAAATCTTCTTTAATTCCCAATGATGACAATAAGGTTGCTGCACCACTTTCGGCATTCCAACCGCCCATTTCTTCAAATTCAGCGCCTAATTCACCAGCTTTAATACCATCTTCTTCCGAAAAATCAGGTCTGGCATACACAGCATCCAATTCTTTTTTAAGGTTGAATAATTTTTTATTCCCCATCATCACTGTATCCAAAACCTGAAATTCATCAAAGGCAAAGTGATCTTGTGAAAGCACGGACATCCGTTTGCCTTTATCCAAAATTACTTGTCCGGCCGTTGGGTCAATTTTGCCGGAAATAATTTTTAGAAATGTAGATTTCCCTGAACCGTTGGCGCCAATAATTCCGTAGCAATTTCCGACAGTAAACTTGGTGTTAACATCGTCAAATAAAATACGTTTACCGAATTGAACAGATAAATTTGAAACTGAAAGCATTATAAATTAAGGTTTTAAAATTTTTTGCAAAAGTAGTGAATTAGATTTTAAAAAAAATAGTAAAATCAAAGTTAATTTTTAAGATTTAAAAGCTTTGTCTCCACATTTAACATCTCATTAACTGCCTAGCCAATTAGATGTATGTATTTTTGTTTTAAATAAACTTTTATGAAATTGATTGCTTATGGCATATTAATATTTTTAACTTTTGGCTGCAAAAAAGCCAATGAAAATGCCATGACTTATTTTGGCGGACAAATTATCAATCCAAAATCCGACTATGTTTTGTTTTTAAAAGATGAGAAAGTTATGGATACTTTATGGCTTGATAAAAACAATCGATTTTTGAAGAAGATTCCTTTATTGAAGGAAGGTATATTTACATTTAAACATGGAACGGAATTTCAATATATATACTTGGTTCCGTCAGACAGTATTTTGGTTCGGCTTAATACCTGGGATTTTGATAAGTCGCTAGTTTTTAGCGGGAAAGGGAATATTAAAAATGAGTTTTTAATTAATTTATTTTTACACAATGAGATTGAAGAAAGAATGATGTACCGCTATTTTGATTTAAATGAACATGATTTTCAGGCAAAAATTGATTCACTTTCCAAAGAAAGATTTGCCGTTTACCATGATTTTTTTGAAAATGAAGGCAAAATCTCAAAGGGATTCGAAAAATTTGTAACGGTGGCTATTCAATTTCCGTTATACAGATTAAAAGAAATATACCCATATTATCATAAAGGTGTTTTTAACCTCAACCAGATTCCAAAAGTTTCCGACAATTTTTATGATTTCAGAAAGAAAATTAGTTTGAATGAAGAAAATCTGGTTTCATTTTATCCTTATCAAAATTATGTGGTCAGTTATTTATACAATATAAGTTATCAGCTCAAAGAAAACGATAGCGCCAAAAGTGATATTACGGTGAATATTTTAAATGCGGTCAATGAGCATATCAAAAATTCAGCATTTAAAAATATACTGTTAAAAAGGATTTTAATCAGCGATTTTTTAAAAAGTGAATCAGCTTGCCGTGTCAATAAAGAGGCTTTAAGCCTGTTTTTGGCAAATTGCACCAATAATGAATATATTGAACAAATCAATAATTTGGTGAATGATTGTAGTTATATTCCCCAAAATGAGCCGCTTCGTGATTTCAAAATTGTTTCTTACAACAATGATCCTTCAACAATAAATGAGGTTATAAAAAATAAAAATACTGTAATTTATTTTTGGTCGGCAGAATATATGTCTTCCGATTATTTGGTGAAACGCATACAATTTTTAGAAAAACATTATCCGGATTTACTGTTTGTGGGTATTAATATGGGTACTTCACCAAAAGATTTATCGACCGAGTATAACTTAAAATTGCTTGATAACAATAAGCAATTTAGGCTTCCAAATGACAGTTATGCGCATAATTACCTGAGCAGCAAGTTTCCTCGCACTATTTTAATAAACAATGAAGGAATTGTTAAAAATGGATTTACCAATTTAGATTCCAGAAAATTAGATGCTGAATTAATTAATTTGACACTAAACAATTGATGATAATTTAATTTGTGTTAGCGATAGCAATGATATCCTTTTTTAAAATGAAATTTTAAAAAAGATAAAATGGATAGCGCGACCTGAAAGGGAACACCCAAGTTCTATTTCAAAATCCAAAATACCGACAATCTGAATTCCCAATAAGTTAGCATAAAAATAAATAAATTAAAATAATTTGCATTAATGTAATTCGTATGCATTTAAAGTGTACTTTTGCACCCGATTTAACCGGTTTATAGATGGGCATCTGTAGATCATAATATTTACAGAAATGTCGACATTTAAAGAACTAGGGCTTAACAGCCAAATTTTACAAGCATTAACTGATTTAGGGTATGAGAACCCAACTGAAATTCAGGAAAAAGCAATTCCTCAAGTATTATCTTCCAAGCAAGATTTAAAAGCATTTGCGCAAACAGGCACAGGAAAAACGGCAGCTTTCAGTTTGCCAATATTGGAACAAATTGATGCAAACAGTGGTGATACGCAAGCAATTATTTTATCGCCAACACGTGAATTGGCTTTGCAAATTGCCAATAACATCGCCGATTTTTCAAAACATTTAAAAGGTGTTAAAACATTGGCCGTTTATGGTGGTGCCAGCATTGAAGACCAAGTTAGAAAACTGAATAAAGGTGTTCAAATTATTGTTGGAACGCCGGGAAGAACCGTTGATTTAATCAACAGAAAACAACTTAAACTTTCAAATCTTAAATGGCTTATTTTAGATGAAGCCGATGAGATGTTGAATATGGGTTTTAAAGATGAGTTGGATAAAATTTTGGCCGTAACGCCGAAAGAAAAACAAACATTGTTGTTTTCTGCAACGTTTCCAAAAGAAGTTGAAGGCATTGCTAAAGCTTATTTAAAGAATCCGATTGAAATTAGCGCCGGAGAAAAAAACAAAGGAACAGACCAAGTTTCACATCAATATTATGTGGTTTCAGAAAGAAACAGGTATGCTGCAATTAAAAGAATTGCTGATGTGAATCCAGATATTTACAGCATTATTTTTTGCAGAACCAGAAGAGAAACACAAGAAATAGCCGATAAATTAATCAGCGACGGATACAATGTTGATGCACTTCACGGTGATTTGTCACAAGCGCAACGTGACAGCGTGATGGAAAAATTCCGTAATAAAACGTTACAAATATTGGTTGCAACTGATGTTGCCGCAAGGGGTTTGGATGTAACAGATTTAACACACGTGATCAACCACAAACTTCCAGACCAAATTGAATCTTACACGCATCGTAGCGGAAGAACGGGTCGTGCAGGGAAAGAAGGAATTTCAATTGCGATTGTTACTGTTAGAGAAAAAAGCAAATTGCACCCAATTGAAAGATTGATTGGCAAAAAATTCGTAAGCACTCCAATTCCTACAGGGAAAGAAATTTGCCAAAACCAATTGTTAAAACTGATTGATAAAGTTCAGGATATTAAAGTGAACGAAACAGAAATCAGTGATTTCTTGCCTTCTATTTATGAGAAATTAAAAGATTTGGATCGTGAAGAATTGATCAAGAAATTTGTTTCCATTGAATTCAACACCTTTTTAACCTATTACGAAAATGCGCCTGATTTAAATGACAGCGAGCATATGAGAGGTGTTGACAGAAATTCTGATAGAGGAAATAAACGCAGGGATGATGAAAATATGACGCGTTTCTTTATCAATATCGGTAAAAAAGACAAATTAAATCCTGCCAGATTGATTGGCTTGATCAACGACCAAAGAATTGCCAAAAATATTGAAATCGGACAAATTGAAATATTAGATACTTTTTCATTCTTTGAATTGGATAAAACCTACGAAAAAGAAACAATGAGCGCTTTTGAAGGAAATGATGTTGATTTTGAAGGAAGAAACGTAAATGTTGAAATCACCACCAAGCAACGCACCGGCCAAGCAAGAAGTGGCGGAGGCGGAGGATTTCGTGGAGGCGACAGCAGCAGAGGCGGAGACAGAGGTCCAAGAAAAAGAACTGGCGACAGCGATAGAGGCAACGACAGGAAAAGAGGTGGTGACGGCGACAGAAAACCTAAAACCGATTTTGGCGGATTCGGAAGAAAACGTCCGGGCGCTCCAGGAACAATAAGCAAAAGCACTTTTGGATCGGACCAAAATCCGAAAAGAAGAAAAAGAATATAATACCAAATTGTTTTATAATTTAGTCCAAAACAGCCTTGGTATAATGCCGATATAGTGTGAAAATAGTACAATTTATTGGACTATATTGAACACATAATCGGTATAATCAATAAAAAAAAGCCGCTTTTAGCGGCTTTTTTATGATCTTTGGTAAATATCAAGTTTATATTTATTGAAATTGTTTTGCGATTTTCTCCGCTTTTCTTGATTCGGAATAATCGTAAAAACCTTCACCCGATTTTATTCCCAATTTTCCGGCTTGAACCATATTCACCAAAAGTGGACAAGGCGCGTACTTCGGATTTTTGAATCCGCCATACATCACTTTTAAAATGGATAAACACACATCCAGCCCAATAAAATCGGCCAATTGTAACGGACCCATCGGATGTGCCATACCCAATTTCATCACCGTATCAATTTCATAAACGCCGGCAACGCCATTGTATAAAGTTTCTATGGCTTCGTTTAACATAGGCATTAAAATACGATTGGCGACAAATCCTGGATAATCATTGACTTCAACAGGTGTTTTTTGCAAATTTATGGAAAGTTCCATAATAGTTTTGGTCACTTCATCAGAAGTGTTGTATCCTCGAATGATTTCTACCAATCTCATAATCGGCACCGGATTCATAAAGTGCATTCCAATCACTTTTTCGGGTCGGCTTGTTACCGACGCAATTTTAGTGATTGAAATGGAAGAAGTATTTGAAGCCAAAATAGCATTCACAGGTGCTTCTTCATCAATTTGCTTGAATATTTTCAATTTCAAATCTTCATTTTCTGTAGCGGCTTCAACTACCAAATCTGCAGTTTTAACGCCTTCAGCAATAGAAGTAAAAGTGGTGATATTGGCTAAAGTTTGCGTTTTTATTTCCGCAGTGATGGTTCCTTTATCTACCAATCGATCCAGATTTTTTACGATTGTAGACAATCCTCGATCTAAAGCTTCTTGTGAAATATCAATTAAATGTACGTTGTATTTATTTTGGGCAAAAACGTGGGCAATTCCATTTCCCATTGTGCCAGCACCGATTATGGCAACTTCTTTAATATCCATAAATATCTCCTCGACTTATAATTAAAATTCAAGTTGAAAATATATATTCTAGTTCTAGAATAATTAATACATAAATAATAGTAAATATTGCTACTATATGCAGAAGTTTTACATAATTTATGAAAAAGGTTTGTGTATAGAAAGGATATTTAAAAGTATTTCTATTGCTGAATATTTTCTTCTATCTCAAAAGATAAACAGCATTTTAATTTACCGCATGGACCACTTAATTTAGAAAGATTGGCTGATAAATTCTGATCTGTAGCTATTTGTGTTGTTATCCTTTTAAAACTATAAAGAAAAGATGAACAACAATACTCACGTCCGCATGCTCCCAAACCGCCAATTCTTTTCGCTTCGTCGCGAACCCCAATTTGTCTTAATTCTATACGTGTTTTGAATATACCGGCTAATTCTTTGGCCAATTCACGAAAATCAACACGTCCTTCTGAAGTATAAAAAAAGAACAATCTTTTTTTATCGAACTGATAATGTATATCTACGAGCTTCATTAATAACTGGAATTTTAAAACTTTCTCATGAAAAATAGGCTTGGCGCGATTTTCTTCATCAATATTGTTTGAATATTTTTCCAAATCTTCCTGACTCGCTTTACGAACAATAACAGGAATGGCCTCACCAATTAGCCCCAAACGTTGTCTTCTAAGCTTAACTATGTCCCCTACTTCATCAACAACAGCAATATCCAGGCAATCGTCCATTTTTACTAATACAATGTCATCTTTATATAATTCCAATTGATCCACCGCAAATACTTCACAGAATTGATGTCCCATCATTCCTTTGCAATTAACTTCTATAATTTGACGAGGATCCACATCCACCAATGTTGTGCTATGCACATCACAATTAGAGCACTTAATTTCAGTATTAAAATTTGGGCAGATTTTGGAGATCAGATTTTTTTTATAAAGATCATTATACTTTTGTGAACAGTTTTCAGAGCTACCGTCAATTTGTTTCGTTTGTAGAAAAGAGAAATCTATATTATACATAAATTTTATCCAATACCTATACGTCCGATTTCAAATATAACATTCGAAACGCATATATTCAAGTTAATATTATGTCCTCGCATCTCATTTAATGAATCTATTTTATTAATTACATTGATCGCATTTTCTGTGGCATATTTTGAATTGAACTTCTTTATAGTATCACTATATTTTGTAAAATACTGATTATCCAGAAAATATTTATCCCTAATAACATCTAAAAACCATTTCTGAATAAAATCCAAAGTGGTGTAAAAACCTTCTTCCCCGCTTTTCTGTATAATTTCATCAAAAAATCCTATTGCTGTACTGTATCTTCTGGCAAGAGAATATCTAAGTATATTGATACATTTTTCAAGAAATTCTTCAAAATCGTTTTCTAAAAGTGTGGCTGCTTTGGAAACTGATCCGTCACAAAATCTTGAAACTAACTGTACTAGTGAAGAATCATAACTATAATATTCTGTAAGAATTTTAACCACCATATCATTAGGTAACGGATCAAATGTTACTTCTTGACATCTGGATTTTATTGTTGGCAGTAAAAAATTGGGTTGAGATGTATGCAATATTAAAATTACATCTTCCGGGGGTTCCTCTAAATTTTTAAGCAGCGCATTTTGGGAATCTGTGCTCATATTATGAGCTTCATGGATTATAATGGTTCTATATTTGCCTTCAGCAAAATTCAATGAAAGATATTTCTTAATTTCACGAATACTGCTAATTTTTATGTTTTGTGCCTTACTTACAGAAATAGTATGGTATGGATTCCGTTTCTTTTTTTCAAGTTCGGAATTCATTTCTTCAATTTGGCCATCTGAAAGTTTTGATGTTGGAGAATCTGTAGTGGTTTCTGATTTCCCTCTGGGTAGAGCAATAATAAATTTTATGAAAGGTTCTTCTAGATTATTTATTTTTTTTTTGACGGAGTTATCGAAATCAGCTTTTAAATTAATTTCTTTTACAAATTGAACAGATGTAAAATGTTTGCCCACGCCTTGGGGTCCGCTAAACAGCAAGGCGTGAGGTAAACGATTAGATTCGATAATTTTATTGAGATGAGTTTTGGCTCTTTCTTGATTAGCTACTCTATCCAGATACTGTGCCATCCGAAACGTCTAATTAAATTCGTCATCGTCCATATAGAAGAAATCTTCATCACTCGGGTAATCCGGCCAGATATCTTCTATACTTTCGTATAGTTCTTCATTCTCTTCCAATTCACGCAAATTTTCTAGAACCTCTAAGGGTGCGCCGATTCTATCTGCATAATCGATAAGTTCATCTCTGCTAGCGGGCCACGGAGCATCGTCTAAAAACGAGGCGAGTTCAACGGTCCAAATCATACAAAAATACTCCTGACTATTGTTCAGCTTCCTGGTTAATTTCAAAAATGTCTACATCATCAAATATAAAATTACGTGGATCAAGGGCAATTCCATTATGTGTAATTTCATAATGTAAATGAGGGCCGGTAGATAGCCTGCCGGAATTACCGGTTAGAGCTATTTCATCGCCTCGAGCAACTGTTTGTCCTTTTTTAACTTTAAATTTTGATAAGTGACTGTATAGTGTTTTATAGCCAAATCCATGATCGATAATTACTGTGTTACCGTAACCACCTTTTATACCAACAAACTCAACTTTTCCTCCGCCCGGGGCATATACTGGAGTCCCTCTTTCAGATATAATATCAACTCCATAATGCATTCTGCGAATCTTTAGAATAGGATGATAACGCATTCCAAACTTATCACCATATCTGCCGTCTGAAGGTTTAATAGCCGGTAAAGCATCATAGAGTTTATTATTGTAATCTAAATTCTTTTTAATCTCTTTATAATTGTTTTTTTCATAATTAAGAGATAACTGAATATTATCGACATAATTATTAAGTGTAGATATCATATTATTTACGTCCTCAGAACTGCTGATGTTAACGTCTTTAAATACGTTACCACCAGTACCGAAATTTTTATCCTCCTCATCAACAGGATCTAAATTAGCTGCAAGCCTTAATTCGTTGTTGAATTTAGACAAACGTGTCATTTCGGTATTAAATTCTTTAAACTTAACGCTGAATTCCTTCATTTTATCCAGCAACTCTCTATTTTCAGTCTGTAAAGATTTTACTTCGGCATCAGGATTTACAAACTCTTTGATGATAAAGTAAGTGCCAAAAATAAAAAATGAGATTAAAAATGAGAAAAATAAAATGAGAAATACAAATTTCCGATAGAAATTGCGTATTTCTACAAATTTCAGCTTATTTTTTGAAAAGTAATAAAAGTTTTTCATAGTAAATTTGGTTGCGAAGTTAACTATTAGTAATTAGTAAAGCAACAATAAAATTTCCTAAATAATTATTCAAAATCGTGCTCGAAATAATCGATGGACCTATCAACGTCATTTGACTTATTCTTGATAGTTTCACTCAATTTTTTCTGAAATACTTTTGCAGCATCGTATTTGTAATGTTTTAACAAATAATTGAGAG
>PHDE01000093.1 GCA_002842505.1 Bacteroidetes bacterium HGW-Bacteroidetes-3
AAAACGATGCTCCAATGCTCCACTTTGTGAATCCGTTTAATTTATTTGGGCCGCCTAAACCCAAAGAAGCCGTAATGTCACTGAAAGTGCCATTGCCGTTATTATGATAGAAAACATTTTGGCCAAAATTCAAAACATAAAGATCCTGATAGCCATCGTTGTCAAGATCAATGGCACTGGCGGCCATGCTCCAGTTTTTTCCGGCCACTCCGGCCTTTTCGGTAACCTTTGTAAATGTGCCATTTCCGTTATTTTTATAAAGCTCGTTATGGGAATTCTTAAACACAATTCCATCTGGATCGGAAATGCCTTCCAAATATTTTCCATTCATCAAATAAATATCCATAAACCCGTCATTGTTATAATCAAATACGGTAATCCCCGATCCGCTGCTTTCCAGAATATTTTTATAGGAGTAATCACCAATGGTATATTTAAAATTAATTCCGGCCCTGCCGGTGATGTCTGTGAACATGATGTTTTTTTTCTGCGCAAACAGCAAAGTCGGAATGCACATCAGAAAAAGAAAATATAAATTGGTTCTAAACTTTAAGCTTATCATTGGTTTTTGTTTTTAATTGAATTACGGTAATCATCAGCTGTTACAGCTCTTGTGTTATATTCCCGAAGGTATTTTTGAAGTTCGGGATCTTTCGGATAGTGATCCTTTTCAGAAGGAGGATAACTTGACATCCCGTGAAAAGGAAGCGGCAATACCGTACTGCCGAGTGCCGTGTTTATGTCGCCATCCTTCACCCAGCCAACACTGTGGATAAGGAAATCTCTTTTCCAGCCTTTCTTTAACTCCGGTAATATTTTGGCATTAAACTTAATGGATGTCTCATCGCCTGCATTGGAAATAATGTATTTGTTGTCTGAATCCGCAAGGAGCGGCAGCACATCACCATAGCGGGTATAATTGCCTAACAAATCTCGCCATTTCCTGTTTTTGTCAACATTGGAATAATCAAACCAATGAGGGCCATATCTTCCGCCTTTTTTATAGCTGCGCGAAAATCCCCTGTAATGGATGTCGGCAGAAACAGGATTTAAAACAGTTAAATTGACTGGAGTTTTTGAATTTTCTTCAGAAAAAAAGACTTGATCCCAATAAACTTCCATATTGGTCTGAATTCTAATTCTGTGATCGCCTGAAAGAAATTTGCCCGAAAGATCTGCAATCACCGTTTTATCTTTTCCCATCGGGAAGCCAAGGTTTTCGATTACAGTTTCCCATTCCCCTTTTTTATTGATGACCTGAATTGAAGGGCGAATCAGTTTAAAATTGTCTGATTGCGAAAGGGCAATATTGATGCTGGCATCTGTAGGAAATATCCAGCCATTCAGAAAAATGAACAAATTTTTGGTTTGGCCGATTGCTCCCGGATCGAGAATTAACTCATGTGTTTCCGTAATTCCCTGATATTTCCCGGGTTTAAAATCGGATAAGTATTTGTCGTCTTTTTCAACGATAAATGGAAGCACGTCATTCCCGTAGGAATCTGTGGCTGAAACTGGAGCATACTTTTTCTTAACCTGATAAATGTCTAAACCCGGAAAAGGAGGAGGCGAAAACTGTTCTGGAACAAAAACGTCAATAGAATCGGGATGGTCAATTGCAACCAATTGTATTTTGTCCATATAAATAGTTTCCCAAAGTTCCGATGTTACCTGAATTGCATATTCCCCATTTTTAGGTTTTAGCATTTCGCCCGGTATTTTAATATAATCGTCCGACGCGTCCGGAAAAGCATGCATGGTGGTTCCTCCCATAATGCCAAGTGGCATGCCAAGTGCGCTTCGCCAGATGATGTCCTTTACAAATACGTATTTTTCTCCATTCCAGGTATATAAAAACGGACAAGAACCTTTCAGTGTTTGTGCTTCAATCAACGCCTGATCGGCATCCGGAAGAAATATATTCTGAGGAACGCCATTTGTCCATGTGATTCGGATAATATCTGCTTTCGTGCGGTTTCCCAGCCCGAAATAAATATTCGGATTTGTCACTACCGTAGTTTGGTAAAGATCTCCGGCGCGCATTTCAACTTTAGCCCCAATCCCAAAATAATTATTCTTGGCACTGCCTGCCCTTAAGCCCACCAGTTTCATATTTACGTAGTGGTTAATGTTTCCGCCATCATTTCGCAATAGGAATACGCCACCATTCAAGCCGGCAATAACCACATCAAGGTCACCGTCGTCATTATAATCAAACAGTGCTATTTGCCTTCCCGATTTTGGTGCTTCAGGCAGCAATTTAGACACATCCGCAAAATTTCCTTTCCCGTCATTGTGATAAAGGAAGATACCGCGTCCGTCCTTATCAACCGATTCTCCTGCAACAATTAAATCCAGAAATCCGTCATTATCAAAATCAAAAAACTTTGTGTCATAAGCTTTTACTTGCTGAAGTGCGGCGAACATTACTTTTGATTTTTTTACCGATTCAAAACTTCCATTGCCCAGATTTTGGAATAATTCATGGTTTCCATTTCCTGATGCAATAAACAAATCTAAAAATCCGTCGTTATTGAAATCCCCAACCGCAACAGCGCTGGAGCCACCATTATTTTTCAGTCCGCTTTTTTCGGTGATGTCCTTAAAAATTCCCTGTCTTTGGTTTGAGTATAAAACATTGCCTGTATTTTCGTTTACCACAAAAAGATCGATGTCGCCGTCATCATCAAAATCGCCGAAAGCTGCGTCGCGGCTATTTGCTCCATTTCCCGGCAGGCCCATTTTTTCTGACTGCTCCTGGAATGTGCCATCTCCATTGTTTCGAAACACCAAATTTGAATTTGAACCTGTTTCAAATAAATCGAGATCTCCGTCGTGGTCCAAATCGAAGAATAAAGCCTTATTTCCTCCATTTTTGCTGCTGATTTTGGCTTTGGCCGTAACATCTTCAAAACGGCCTTTCCCAGAATTTCTGTACAAAACATCGCCGCTTTCTTTCACGATATATAAATCCAAAAATCCGTCATTGTCATAATCGATAAATGAAGCTGAGGATTCCTTTCCATTATGCGCTATGCCAACTTCATTGGAAACATCCTTAAACCTTACCATATCATTGTTGAAAAGGTAATGTTTGTATGATGAAGTTTTTGGATCAAAATTTCCAATATAGAGATCTGCGTCGCCGTCGCCATCATAATCGGCAGCTTCTATATGGGTAGAATTTCCTGATTCATTTTTTTCGCCGGAAGCAAAAGCCGGAACAACATCCAAACCTGCGGAAGCTGTAATATCGGTGAATTTGATCACCTCCAAAATCGATTCATTTTCACTGATTCGTGAGGATGTTTGCTGGTCGTAAGTAATTAGCGGAAAACCGATAAGTGAACCTCCGGGGCCTTTTAATTCCATGATGCCTGCCTGATAGGGAAAGCTGACTTTCAGATAATTATGGAAAATTATAAATGGGATCATCGCTTTTTCCTTCTCCGCCTTTTTTAATAAAGAGAGCGTTTTATCAAAGTAATCAATGGCTTCTTTTGGAAACTCCGGAAATTGTTTCCTAATTATTTCCAATTGTTCTATTGCTTTATCGTTATCTCCGTTGCGAATATAAATTTCAGTCAAATTAAGATGTGGAACTATATTGCCGGACGCTTTTTCAACAAGCTGGCGGCTATAATTTTCACGTTGCTTTTGGGATGCTTCATCTGCTGCCGCGGCATATAATTCAGAAAGGAAATAAAGAATTTTGATATGGCCAGGCGCAAATTTAAGCGCCTCTTTTAAGGTGGCAACTGCCTTTTCACGGTTATCATCCATCTGGTAAACCGTTGCCAACAACAACCTGACATCGGCATCTTTTGGGTCAATTTTAATGGCTTTAAACAACTGTTTTTCGGCATCCTTATATTTGCCCATTCTTAAATAAGTCAACCCAAGGTTCGCGTAGCCCAATTTTTCATTCGGAGCCAGTTCAATAAGTTTTAGAAACTCTTTTTCAGCCTCTTCCAATTTAAATTCTTCCAAATAGGCAAGACCCATTGTTTGGGCACTTATTATTTCAAGAGCAATTTGTTTTTCGTCTTTTACTGTTTTTTTGCAACTGAACAGCACAGTGGCGAAAAATATTAATATGAATAAAATTGTTGCGTTTTTCATAATCTCAAAATTAGCAAATAAAAAGAATTAATGGTTGGCTCATTTACTGACGGTAACTGGAATTCCGTTTTTTATTTCTATCAGGCCAACTTTTCCCAAACGATTTCCTTTATCATCAAATTGAATAGACCCTGTAACACCTTGGTAATTACTGTTTGACATGGTTTTTTGAAGCTTTTCGCGATCAAAGCCGGAATTTTTAATTGCTTCAATAATAATAGTCATCCCATCAAAGGCATAAGCGGCAACCGCACTCGGCTTTTTAGTATATTTTTTCTGAAACTCATTTTGAAAGGATAAAGCCTTCGGCCCCAACAAATTTCCCGAATTTACCAGTACAACACCTTCATAATTTGCAAGTTTTGCATCAGCAAATTCGTTTTCCCCCAAAAGTGATAGCGTTCCAAAAACAGGCTGATTCATTTTTTTTTGCCTTATATGCTGAATTATTTTTATTGAAGCAGCAGGTTGCCCAAACAGCAAAATGCCATTGATATCCGCTTTTTTTAGCTGATTAAGAAGGGGTTCAAAATTTTGGGAAGAATTATCATAGAAAAATTGGCGTAAATCAGGTTTGCCTTTTATTTTTGCTTTTTTCACAAAAGTGCTTAAGGCCAATTTTGAATCGTAACCATTATCGGCAACAACAGCTAATTTTGTGATTTTTCTCTTTTTAAATATTTCTTCAATCAAAGCATTTGCCTGCTGATTGTCGTTTGGAACGCAGCTAAAATACCAAGGGATAAAAGCCTGGGACAGCGTTGGGTCACTTGCCCAAGCGGATAAAAAAACAGTGCGTGTTTTGGCGGAAGCCTGTTCAACCAAATGCGCATTTCGTCCATCGTGGGAGCCCATAATTGCCCATACATTTTCTTTAAAAATAAGATCGACAGCCTGTTTTGAGCCTGTTCCCCAAGATCCCTCCATGGAACGAGTGACCAATTGGAATTTACGTCCATTTATTCCTCCATTTTCATTTGCTTTTCGGATAGCCATTTCTGCGCCAAATCTAGCGTCAACAGATTTATTGTCCTGAATTAATAGTCCTATTTTTATGGGATTGGCTATTTTTTCCTGATTTTGAAATGCGCGCGCTTCTGGGGCGATAAAAGTCACCAAAACTAATAAAGTGATTGCTGCATATATGGAATTAAATAATTTCAACCTTTTCTTTTTTTTTAGTTTTCTTTCTTTTCTGCGGAAGTCTTTTTCATTGTCATTGGCGGACTGGCAGAAAATTTGAATTGCCCATTTTGTACTTTAGCCATCCAAATATCCCCAATATCGTTCCAGCTTCCATCAAAAATAATTTTTCCGGTTACGCCTTGGTAACCTTGAAAAGTCTTTAAATCGGTAAGCACATCGCGGATTAGCACACGGTTAAGGCCTGCTTTTTTAATTGCTTCAACAATAATGTTCATGCCATCATAGGCATGAGCCGCAAATGCATCGGGTTCCAAACCAAATCTCTTGTAATAATTGGCTTGAAAAGCCTTTAATTTAGGGGTATCTGCATTGGGGTTATAGGGGCTTGTGGTCACTATTCCTTCGGCATCTTTGCCTGCAATCTTGAGAAATTCGGCGGAAACCATTCTGTCAGAACCATAAACGGGCTGTTTCATTCCCATTTTCCTGAGTTGTTTTAAAATAAGGGCCGCTTCCTTTGCATTTCCCCAAATAAGGATAGCATCGGAAGACGTTTTCTTAATGTTTTCCAATTGCATTTTAAAATCTGTCTCTCCTTCGTTAAATCGCTCTTCAATCATCATTGGATGGCCTAAACGTACCGCAACACCTGAATACTCCATAATTCCGACTCTTCCATATCGGCTGTTGGTTCTACTCACTGCCACGCGCTTATGCTTCATCTTTTCAAAAATGTAGGAGGCGAGCGCATATCCGCTTTGCCTGTCATCACTGATAACGCGATTTACCCATGGAATATTTGTTTCTGTAAAAGTAGGGTCCGGATCGCCGGTATTTACCATGGGAATCTCCAGTTTTAACGTTGCGCGTAATGCAACATGGGAAACAATATCATCAATGGAACCCATAAAAGCCCATACTTTTTCATCATCCATTTTCACCACTTCATTGGCGGCAGCACCCCACAAACCAACATCATTGTGTACCATTAGCTTAAAAGGAATACTATTATATCCATTTTTTCTGTTGGCTTCTTCTATGGCCAACGTCGCTCCATTTAACATCTGTTTACCCAACGACATTAATGCAGAGCCTTCCAAAGGCCCAAGAAATCCTATTTTAACTTCATTCAAATCTTTAGGGGACAACTTTTCACGGCCTGCCCCATAAAATTGAATCGGCTCCAGAAAATGGTATTTATAGGCTTTCTGAAAATTGTTATATGGAAAAAATTCATCTGGTGTTTTGCCGTACATCAGTTTTTTTTCTTGTCCGTTTAAATTTGAAACTGAAAACATTACAATCAGGACAAGAGTTGCCAATACGCAATAGTTACGTTTCTTCATAATTGTTTTTTTAGTTCGATTTACATATTGCGTACACTTCAATTTCAACCAAAAGCGTTTCCCAGCATAATCTTACCTGAATCCCTGTAGCGGCAGGCAAAGGATCAAGATTTAACCATTGGTAAAAAGTAGTGCGAATTTTGTTAAACTCTGCATAATCCCTTTCAATATCTCTGAGGTAATTTGTTGTTCTTACCACATCATGCCAACTCATTCCTTCAGCTTCCAAAAGATTGGTGATATTGAGGTAAGTTCTCCAAAGCTGTGCCTTAAAATCGCCTATGTGTTCTGGTTTTCCTTCTTCGTTTACGCTGGCTGTGCCCGAAATTAACAATACTTTATAACCGCCAAGGTCTAATCGCAATGCTCGTGAAAATGAGGATGGCTTTTGATAGTTATAAGCTTCATTAATGATGTGCGGCGCAGAAACGGCATGCTTTTCAATTGGCGGGCGTTCTTCATGCAAGGCAGGATAAACTGATTCGGAAATTTTATTGTTATCTGATAAAATACCTAATTTTTTCATCTCAATTCGCTCTCCGTCCGTAAGTTTTGAAAGATCTATCAATAATTTTCTGCTGTCCTTAATTCCCATTGTGCTTTCCATAATTCCTATTGTTTATATTATTTTTTATTGTGAGTATTTACATTATTATTTTCAGTCCGTAATCTTTTGAATTTTGAACCGATGAAACTTTTATTTCAACAATTCCCCGCGGCTGACACCTTTTGAAGTCGCAAGCCAAATCACATGATCCTTTACGTCAACACCCAAAGTGAAATTATGTGAAATTGATGGAGACATTGCCGATGCTGTTTTTTCATTGCCTTTAATTATAATGGTTTTCCCCGCATTGTTTTGGTCATTTTTTGTATAGTTGACCCAATTCTCGCCATCTGTGGTACTTAATCCTTTATCGGTACAAATAAAAGCTACTGGACCAACTGCCCTAACAAAGTTGATAAAATTACTGGCCAATCCGCTATCATGGTCAAAATACCCTTTCCAGTGTACGCCATCATAACGACTTAAGCCAAAGTAGGTTGCAACCCATAAATTTCCATTTGCCCAGGAAGTTCCGGTTGTGATGTCATGGACTACCCCGTCATCGGGAAAAAGGTCCATTTCCATATTCCCGTCCGGATCAACATAATCCCTAAATTTTTTGGTTTTCTTGGTGTATTCTACCACACCGCCTCCCCAGGCTGCAATAAATATTTTGCCATCGCCTGCACAAACACCATAAGTCCAAGGTTCATGCATGGGTGCGTTCTGCTCTGTGAATATTTCCCAACGCTTTGTAAATGTATCATAATGGCCTGCGCCGCCGGCGGTAGCAGTCCACACATCTTTTCCATCACAGATAACGGAATAAATGATGTCATTTGGCAATCCGCTATTAAATTGGGTAAAATTTTCAAAATTTCCGGCAGACCATCGTGTTAATCCGCCCATTGTTCCAAGCCAAACATCGCCTGTAAGTTCACTTACGTCAATTGATAAAACGCCATTATGCGCAAGTCCGTCTTTTGTTGTATAGGTTCGCCACTTTCCCTGCTCATAAACCGCCAAACCCTCATGAGTTCCCACCAAAACCCGATTTCCATTGATGCGGACACAATATGCTTTGTCGCCCGGCAATCCATCCTTTGAAGTGAAATTTTGCCAATGGCCATAAATTGGAATAGGGTTTGAGTCCTTTTCAATGGCTGTTAGTTTAGCTGTTTTTTCAGGCAATAGTT
This sequence comes from Bacteroidetes bacterium HGW-Bacteroidetes-3, assembly GCA_002842505.1. Taxonomy (GTDB): domain Bacteria; phylum Bacteroidota; class Bacteroidia; order Flavobacteriales; family Flavobacteriaceae; genus Lutibacter. Next base: position 8,358 of record PHDE01000093.1, read on the forward strand.
GAGGATCATCCAACATTGTCAACTTATCTTCGGACAAATGATTCAGGGATGAAATATTTTGCCCATACCAAAGGAATCCCATATAGCCGATTCCCAAAAAAACTACTGAAAATACAGCTATTTTTGAATATTTTTTGAGTTTAATTTTCATCATAATATCGATATTAGTTAGATTTATAATACAATGCCTGTTGCTGATTGTTAGAATTATTCTGATAAAATTCAGGGTCCCTGAGTGATTTTAAATAGTCAACCAAATCGTTTAATTGAATTTTAGTCATATCGTTAACATATCCGTGTTTATCTTCTAAACCATAAATTGTCCAAATCTCTTCAAGTGTTTCGGCGCGTCCATCATGCAAATAGGGCGGTGAAGCATAAATGTTATTTAGGTGAGGCGTGTCAAAATAGATTGAATCGTCGGTTTTGGCCAAAGTTCCTACGTCAGCCAGTTTTAAATTGGAATAATACGGTGGCGGATGACAAGTAATGCAACGATTGTTTTCGGGAATCACATGGCCTAAATTATCTTCAGATCGATAAAAAAGTGCCTTGCCCCGAAGTTGAGATTCAGTCAATTCACCATTTGGATTGTGCATTAGGTTTGGAGGATATTTTATCCCTCTTTTAACATAGGCGACAAGCGCATCAAGATCATCATAATTAAATGTTTCAGTTCTTGTGAGGAATCTGGAAAAACGCATGCCGTCCTGTTTATAAATTGACTGGTTTTTTCCATTCCATTTATAAGGTGGCGTATCCCCAATTTCACGCAATGATATCACATTTACAATATTGCGCCCAGCAGCGGCAAGGTTGTAATTAAGTCCGTCCTCATGCATGTCGGGGTGGCATGAATAACAGGCATATTGATTTTGGAATGTGTGAGAGGCATTGTTAAAAAGCCGGCGACCTTGTCTGGCGACCGTAATCCTATTTGGTCCACCAAGATCAATAGCACTAATGATCTCCAGACTTTCTGTGTTTATTACTGTAATTTTGTCCTCAAGCTGTTCGGCAACATAAAGCAGTTTGCCGTCGGGTGAGAGCGCGAGGCCTTTTGGATTGGCTCCGGTAGCAATGCGCTTGGTAACAAATAGACTGCTGATTCCCAAATTATTTGAAAATCTTTTAAGCATTTCAGGTGAAGATTCAGCCATTAAAGTACGAACGGCATCAATGTCAATAACAGAAATAACATTAACGCCGGAACTTGATACAAAAGCTGTCTTTCCATCGGGTGATATCACAATATCAAATGGATCGGGATAATAAGAATTTGGTTCATCAATTAATAATTGTATGACCCTGCCACCTTCTTTCTGCTCTATAATGCCGATTCCGTGCGTATTCATCCAGCCGCGTTCAACCTGTAAGGATGGAATCAGATTTTTCGGACGAATCAATGTCATTATTGCCAAGTCTCCCGAAGGCGTAAAGGCAACGTTTTCCATAATATAAGCCGATTCAATGCTCGTGCGATTCATCACCGTCTGGGTTTTATCGTTAACCAAGGTCATATCACTGCTTAAAGGTTCTCCATAAGGAGCCGGATTGGCTCGCCTGCTGGTTACATAGAGCACTTTTCCGTTGGGAGACAATGCTGTTCCCGTTGGATTGTTGCCTGTGGTTAATCTTTTTATTTCTTTTTTTGAAGAAAGATCTATTACAGATAAATTTGAACTAAAGGCATTAACCGCATAAAGAAACTGTTCATTGGCGCTTAGGGCTAAACCTGCCGGACCATTACCTGTTTTTAAAGTGTCGATTACTTTTGAAGAAGCCAAATCAATTACAGAAACATTGTCTGACCATTGGTTGCTGATATAGGCCATTTTTCCGGCTCTATTAAGAATTACGCTATGTGGATGAATGCCAACATTAATTTTATGTAACACCTTGTTGTTTTCGGCATCAACCACCAGTAAGGCATCCGCATCTTGTGCAATGACATATAACCTAGTTCCATTATTGGAAACTGCCAAATTGAACGGTGAATAATAATCGGCATTTATCATTTTTGAAATCACTTCTTCTTTTCGGGTGTAGAGATGACATGAAATACATGAAAGCGGATGGTCATCAACGGCTGTTTTGGAATTTACATGCATTCTGGCTACTTTGCGTCCGGGAAAATAAACCAGTAAACCAACCATAAAAATTAGTCCAAAAATCATTAATTTATCAGATGTTTTCATCACTATTTTAATGAATTTTTTTGTTATCAATTTCTTTTAAACGCAATGGAATTTTTATGGGGTCTTTTTTAACCGAAAGCATTTCCTTGTTTTCCGGAACCTGCTCATTGTCTTCATGGCATCCAACACATCCTCGCCGTTCATTCGGACGTAAATACAGCCAGCTTCCGGGACCGTTTACAACTTCTCCGTTCTGATTGAGCGTTTTTATTCGAAAAGGAATATCGGCCAAAATTTTTAAATAAAAAGAACCATCTTCCTCAACATCAACCGTTCCGAGTGAAGCATCGATTCCCATGACCTCAATTTTGACTGCTTTTGAAGTTGAAGAGTTGCTATCAACAGATTTTTCCGTAAAATTGATATTCTGGCAAAGTAACAATCCGGTCTTTACGTTCAAATCCACTTCACTTGGCAATTTTTTGGGCCGCTCATGTTTTTCAACTGCAACAGCTTCCAATACATTGTAATTCTCGTTTTTATAAATAGCCTTGCCAAGCATTTTATTTTCTGCATCAAACTCATACAATGCGTAATGTTCCTTGTCGGATGAACGATACGAAACCAATAATTTGCCTGATTGCAGTGGGCTAACCGCATAAAAATCGCCTTTAATGCCGGTTGATAAATTAACCCAGCTATGCAAAGGGCGGCTGTAATTAATTGAAATTAGATTTCCGCCTTGCGGATTACTTTTATCGGATTCAATAAAAATAATTTTACCGTTATTTGTTTCCCATCCTCGGCTATTTAAGTTACTTCCTTCCAGGCCTTGATAAAATAATTCCTGTTTGGTGCCGTCGGGTCGTAAAACCATAAACACTCCATTTTTCTGGTCTGGATAAAGTTGCCTGCTGATGGTTAAAATCCTGCCATCCTGCAAAACAGATGATGCAAAATAGTTGTGTGGATTGTAGGTAATTTGCCTAATTTCAGACCCATCGCGGTTGCAGGTAAAAAGCGCATGTCCTGTCTTAACGGTATCATTCTTTATGAATTTGCTAAACACCAAACTTCCATCGGGCAGATAAGCGGGATCAATACAATTTTCTTTTGAAGAAGTGACCTGCCTGATTTTTAAATTTTCTAAATTCATTTCCCATATTTGCCAAATATCGTTTTGCTTCTTTTGTGCCGCAAAAATCATGAATTTTCCATCATAAGAAATTTGTGGTGCGCATGCCGAAAAGAAATCTTCTGTAAGTAATTTAGGCGACGCTCCTGCTTTTTCAGGATCCAACGCCATAATATGGGATTCAGAAATATACCGCCAGGAATTCCCTGTTATATAATTAACATCCTGTAAATCTCCTGCAACTTGGGTAAATACAATTGTCCCTTCCTTTAATCTTTCATTACAAGATGAAAAAAAGATGGCGGAACAACTTATGACCACCAGGAAAACTATATTTGATTTTTTTATATTCATTAAAAAAAATTATTTTGGCTCTTTGACGGTAAGAATCTGATTGGCTTTAATATTTTCCAAAACCTGAAATTTACCTGAAGGCCATTTTATCTCTATTTTTTCAACAACAGCATTTTTCATAAGTCCAAAGTGAACTCTGGAATCATTTTGCGAAAGGTAACCCGACGTGCTTTTTTTCTGGGCGGTTTGCACTTTGCCTCCCGCCATTAGTTTAATTCTGGAACCTATCCCATCCCTATTGCTTTGATTACCAACCAAATTTAAAGTAAGCCAGTTATTTTGGTTCCCTTTATTATTTCTTAAAAACATACCTGGGTCATTCAAATTCACAATATAGATATCGATGTCGCCATCATTGTCATAATCGCCCAAACATGCGCCACGGCCAACATACTCTTCCCGAAAGTATTCACCTCTTTCCACAGACACATCTTTGAATTTTCCGTTTTCAATATTTTCAAACAATTGATCTTCTTGTCCGTACAAATGCTTCAGTTCTCCATTGGTTTTAAAAATATCCGCATCCCCATCATTGTCATAATCAAGAAACGAAGAGGACCATCCAACAAACTGTCCGGATGCTACAGCAATTCCGGAAGCATACGAATTATCGCTAAAAAGTCCGTTTCCCAAGTTCTCATAAAGAGAACAGTAATTGTCATCTGAAACAAACATATCAAGTTTTTCATCGCCATTATAATCGGCAAAATCGACAGACATGCTTACGGTTGCTTCCCCGGCTTGGCTAAATCCCGTTCCGGACATGACGCCTCTGTCAGTAAATCCTTTTCCCTGGTTGTTATGCCAGAGATAATTTACGGTATGGTCGTTGGCCACATAAATATCCACAAAACCATCATCATCATAATCTGCAGCGCCAACACCCATTGCTCTTCCGTCAATATCAACAATTCCCATTTTTTTTGTCACATCCTCAAAAGTACCATCACCTTTATTATGGTATAAAATATCTGCTTGGCTGTCATAAGCCAATGGTCCCGGAAAACCATCGGGAGTATAATAATATTTATATTCAGGATCAAAATTGAGGTAATTTCCTACATAAAGATCGAGAAGTCCGTCTTTGTCAAAATCAAACCAAACAACACCAACGCTGCATTCTTTTCCGCCCCCAACCTTGGCACGCTTGGTAACATCGGTAAAAGTGCCGTTGCCATTGTTTTTATAGAGCAAGTTAGGTCCGTTATTGCTGACATAGATATCCGGATAACCATCATTATTGAAATCGCCTACCGTCACTCCCATGCTGTAATATGAACCGCCAACTCCGGCTTTTTTTGTGACATCCTCAAAAGTGCCGTCCTGTAGGTTGCGATAAAGACGATTCCCTGGCAATTTTCTGGGTTTTTCACTTTTACTGAATCCTTCAATCCATGTTCCGCTACATGCGAAAATATCAATATAACCATCTTGGTCATAATCAAGAAAAGCGGCGCCTCCGCCAACCGATTCCACAATATTTCCCAAATGATCCGCACCAATGGAATGGGTAAAATCCAATCCTATTTTCTGTCCAATCTCCTGAAAGAAATCATCATTTGCGGCAGGAGGTGTATGAACCGATTGATTTTTTGGTTTAGAGGAAGATTTATCGTTCAAATTACATCCGGAAAGGAGCAAAGACAAAACAAAAATGGAAACAAAATACTTGGTTTTGTTTGAATTGCTGAAGTAATTTTTTTGTATATAAATGTTGCGAGTCATTTTTTTGAGCTTGTTTTAACCAAAATAACTTGTTAGGTTTTAGCGATGCTAATTTCTTAAAGCTCAAATATATCAATTGAAGTTAGCTATTTTATCTTTTTTGCCAACGTTGACTTTTCGTTAACAACTCATTAATCTTTCATTAATCTTCAATTTTTTTTCTGAAGAATTTCATTGAAATATTTTCGACTTATAATTTTTAAAAGCTATAATAATCTGGGCTTTATCATCAGATTCCGTAAAATATTTTGAGTTTAGCCCAATTTTAAAAAAGGAATTTTAATACATTTGCCAAATACGCAAACAATACTGAATGCACAAATTAATAGCCAAATCCAGGTCACTTCTCATTACGTTACCTATTTTTTAATGAGGATTTGGCCATTTAATTTACCACAG
>PHDE01000094.1 GCA_002842505.1 Bacteroidetes bacterium HGW-Bacteroidetes-3
AATCCATATGTAAGGTAGACAGTAGGATTCATATACTCTTTAAATTTTTTAACTTGCTTTTCGTAAATATATACAATCATAGGATAAACGCCACCTTTTTTATATACGGAAGGATAATATAATAATCCCTTTAGCTTTTCACCTGTTGATGTAACATAACTAATTACTGCAACCTTACCCCACTGATATTCCTTATGATGCGGATTACTTTGAAAAAGACAATGTGGTTTTCCATTTTTTCCCTTTTTAATTTGTAAGCTTGGAGGATTTTCATAATCCTCCTGAATATAAGCATAAACATCCGCTTGGTCAGCTTTCAATAATGCCTCTATACGATGGGAACTAAACACTAAAGGTTTTTCAAAATCTCGCTCGAGTGTAAAAAATCCTTGTTGCTCTTTGTTTAATGTTGTTGCATGCAATAAAAGCGGTGTTTTCAAATCAATAACCGCAGGAGGTGTAACACTGAGAAATCCTTGTGAGTTTAAAGTTTTATTTGATTTAGTGATCCGAAAACAAATACCTTTTTCTCTTCCATGCGTTAAACGTTTTAGGCTACTCCCGTCTGTGGTGACTTCCCATACATCAAACTGGTCATATAGAAAAATTGATTGGTCGCTTGCCGTCCAACCCGCAAGACCATATGCATCAGGCTCATCTGGTATGTCATTCGTCTCATCATAAAAAGCTATATTCATACTACTGGTAAGATTAAGATGAATATTCTTGACTATATTATAAGTAAACCAGTTTCCATCTTTAAAATAGGCTATATAATTGCCTGATGGTGACATAAAAGTATGTTGAATTTCACCCGAATGACAAGCCATCCATAATTTGCGCTCTTGTGTAATTAAATTGGTTAAATAATAATTTCTTTTAGCCGTATACTCTAATTGAGGTTCACAGGATTCCAAATTTGAACTGAGTGCAAATTGTTGATTACCAGATAGCATAACGTGCGTTTCTTGTGGCATAATCTCAAATATAGTTGAAGAATCAGGATACCAAACAGCAGCCTTTGCCCATTCATCCAAAGTTCCCGTTAGTTTTCTCTCGGTATAAATTCGTTTATCATCACCGTGCCAAATCTCTACTGTTGGATCAATATATTTTTGGGTAAGCGAATCAGGAAGTAATTGAAATAAAACACGCTTTCCATCCTCAGAAATACACAAGTCATTAGAAAAAATGGAGTGTATATGTTTGCCCTTGGGAAAACCGTCAGTTTTTTCAGGCTCCAATATAAACAACTTTAGATCACTACAGTGGAAATAAGCCAGTTTGGTTTGGGATAAGTTTTCGTCTGCTGGGCCTTGTAAAGAGCGTAATACAAATAAAAGGGAGTCACCATTTTCTTTCCATACAATGTTGATTGCCGTATAACCGGAGAATGGCAATTGAGCCAACAATTTTGGGATATCTTGCAACGATAATATAATCACTTCAGAGCCAGTTTCGTTTTTCACATCATAAGCAAGAACACTTCGGTCGTTGTTAAAACTCCAACTACTAATATTACCAACTATTTCTGATGTACCACTGAACAAATTCCTGATAGTCATAGCTTTTTTACCGTTCGAGTCCTTTGAAAAGATTACAAAATACTTTCCATTAGCACTAAACTCATAGTCGCTCACACCTTCCATAACCTCACGTTTCCCCGTTTCAAGCATAGTTAAGATAAGGCTGTTTTTACCTGTAATACAGGCAAACCATTTATCACCGCAAAATTTCGCTTTCCTGCCTTTCGGATAAATAAATTTCTTTTTTCCGTCAGTGCTACTTACAAATAATGTATCCAAGCCAGAATCATAGCGCAGCGAATAGCCTACCCATAAGCCTTTACCAGAAATAGCGGTGAGATTCATAGTACTCCATAAATGATAATCGGCTATGGTCAATTGCTTTTTTTGTTTTGCCTGCCCCATGACGGAGCAGGAAATTAAAACAAAAAAAAGGAAATATGAAAACTTACTACTATTCAATAAATTGTATATTAATTTAATATTCATAATTATGCATTTAATTAATATCCTGGATTTTGCGGAGCCAGATTAGGATTTAATAAAAGTTCTGAAGCGGGTATAGGCAAAAGGCTGTCTGTATCATTCCAATATGGTTTAGAGACCGATAAAATATTAGTTAGCTGATTGGTTCGTTTTAGGTCAAAAAATCGATGCCCCAATTCTGTAAAAAATTCAAATCGTCTCTCTTCTAAAATGTCTGTAATTATATCGGTTGCTGACTGGGCAGCAGTATTTGGTAGCCCTGCACGGTTACGCACTTTATTTAGGTCTTCCTTTGCCCCTGTCAAATCGCCCAGATGTGCTCTGGCTTCTGCCCGTATTAAATATTGCTCTGCAAGTCGAAAAAGTATAGAATACTCTTGAGATCCGCCTTCTGTTAAAGTATGTTTATATTTATTGGGATGATACCAAGTATTGGTTCCGTTTGTTACTTCCCCAATCCAATGTGTTCTCCGTAAGTCCCCTAGTGGAAAAGCACCCACTAAATTAGAATTTAAGGCCGACATGGGAGGTGGTCCCGAAGTAAATATAAATGTACTTCCCTCTTCTGTATTATTATCACTCTGAGCCGGGCTTAATTGCCAAATAGTCGACAGACTTTCCTTTAAGAAAACATGGTCTATGTTGTCTTCCCATACATATAAGTTAGTATTAAGTATGGCTGAGGCTTCGTTAGCGGCATCATCCCACATACCTGCATATAAATTAAGTCTTGCAAGCAGTGCTCTTGCTGTCAATTTATTAGGTCTTACACGGTTACTGTTTAGATAATTTTCAGGTAATAATGCAATAGCCTCAACAAGATCCGCTTTAATGGCTGTATAGACCGATAGCGTTGCTAATCGTGATACCGTACTATTTTGTGTATAATCCGTATTAATGATATAGGGAATATCACCATACAGATTAACCAAATAAAAATGTAATAATGCTCTTACAAATAAAGCTTCTCCTCTCAACTGATCTCGATTGTCCATACTCAGCTTTGTCGAATTTTCTGCCCCATATAGTATAGCATTAGTTGCATAAATTTGATTATAGGTAGCACTCCATAATCCTCGTAGATCATTGTTAGAAGCAGACAAGGCATTATTATAAAAGTCGATGGTGACATTTTGTGAAGATCCGTAGTATTCCAATTCATCAGTATAATTACCCAATTGATGCGAAAGCCCATTGGGAGAGCCTGTCAGTAATCCGCTATCTCGAATTTTAGAGTAAATACTTGTCATAGCTGCATTAGCGGTAGCCATTTCCTCAAAAATGTCTGGAGCCGTAAGTTGTGAATCCGGTAATTCAACTTCCACAAAATTATCGCAGCTGTTACACAAAAAAGTAAAGGCAACAAAATGCAAAAGTCCTATTTTGATATATTTTTTAATAGTTTTCATTGGTTGATAGTTTAAAATTAAAAAGTAAATTGTGCGCCAGCAGAGAACAGACGTAATGGTGGCAGATAATCATAGATTTTAAACTCAGGGTCTGCTCCCATATACTTTGTAATAGTTAGCAGGTTTTGCCCTTGAATCGATAACCGACATTGGATATCTTTGGGCCACTTGGTTGGAACATCATAATACAAAGCCACATTTTTAAGTCTGATAAATGAAGCATCACTTATACTGGCAGTACTTTCAGTATACTGAAAATAAGCATTTCTTATTGTAGAATTACTTACTGAATAAACCTGGTTTGGAGCATTGTCTCCAACGTTCTGCCAATGGTTTGCTGTTTCGGCTAACTGATTGTTTCGGGTTCCTGGCATACTAAAAGTTCGTATGGCATTGTAATTTTCTTGTTTCACAAATTGAAACAGAAAATCAAGTTGAAACTGCTTGTACTTCAATTGATTTTGTATCCCTCCAAAGAACTGAGGATTTAAATCTTTTACTGTTTGTTTATCATCGGTTTCCGAGACTATACCATCTCCATTAAAGTCTTCGAATTGATAAATTCCTGTTTCGGGATTTACTCCTTTAAATTGAAATACTTTCACTATGTTAAGCGGCTGTCCCACTACAAATTGATTACGATAAGTTGAACCTTCCAATCCCGGAAAAGCAATTAGCTTATTTTTAGAAGCACTAAAGTTAAATTGGGTTGACCAAGAAAAGTCCTTCCCTTGAAAGTTTATCGCCCGCAAAGTCAGTTCTAACCCTCTGTTTTCCACTGTGGCTTCAAGGTTGGCTTGTATTGAAGAAAATCCTGTAGTTCCCGGTAATGGAACTCCAACCAGTTGATTAGAAGAACGGTTGTTATACCAAGCAGCCGTAAAAAAAATACGGTCATTTAAGAAACCCGTTTCTAAAGCTATTTCAAGTTTTTTATTTGTTTCCCATCCAAACTTGGAATTATACAAACGGCTGGGTTCCATGCCTACGATACCTTCATAAGCAATACCTGTAGTAGAGTAGGTGTCTAAGTATTGGTAATCCCCTATCTGGTCATTCCCCGTGGATCCATAGCTAAATCGTAGTTTTCCAAAACTCAATATTTTATTATCCTTTACTATTTTTTCATTAGAAAACAACCAAGCAACACCTAAGGCGCCAAAGGTCGCAAACTGCTTACCGGGCCCAAAACGACTCGAGCCATCACGTCTGCCGGTAAGGTTGATAATATATCTATCATCCCAATTGAGATTAGCACGTCCAAAAAAGGCCTGATATCGATACACCGATCCATCATTTTGTGTAATTGTTACATTTGATGCAGCTGCAAGATTATAAATCATACTGTTACTTGGAAAGCCTAGAGCCTGATGCACTAGCTGTGTTCCTGTTTTATTTTGAAAAGTACCTCCGGCAAGCAGTGAAATATTAGCTTTGCCTAAAGTCTTATTCCAATTTAGCTGAGGTTCTACTATCCAAGTTTGTCGGTTTGCGTTATTGAGAAACAAAACGGAATTATCACTGCCAATTCCATAAGCTGGATTATAGAGTGTTGAAGGGGCCGTACTGCTTTCCTCATGGCGTAAGTCAGAAAATCCGAAAGTGGTCTTGATTTCAAGACTGTTCATTAACTGGTATGACAACACTGCATTGGCCAGTAAATCATACGTTAATGCACTATAATTTCCGTTTAAGTTTCTTAATGGGTTGGTAAACGTATTGTTCTGCCAATTTAGATTTCCTTCGGCATCATAAAGTTCAGGGGCATTGGGAGCCAATAGCCTTGATTCTCTGGTTAAGTCAAAATAAGGCTGATTATTGTCTTGTGCCGTATAGCCGCCTGAAAATAAAATATGGAATTTTTTGTTCTCAGATCCATGGTTTACATTTAATTGGACGTTTCCTTTTTTATACCGAAAATCACCCGGATAAACGTTCGTTTGTTTTGAGAAATTTCCACTCAGCAAAAACTGTGTTTGAGCACTGCCGCCCATTATACTAGCATTCATATTCGTTATTTCTGCAGTGCCGCCAATTAGCGCCTTCTGCCAGTCCGTATAACGGTTTTGATCCCATGCACCGTTTAGGTCATATGCATTTCTTGGGTAAACTGTAACTCCATCATTGCCATAAGCTTCTCTTCGCATGGCAAGGTATTGTTCTGTATTCATCAAATCCATAAATCTGGTTACGCTTCCTAATCCTGTTGTGTAATTGCCTGTGAAACGTGTTTTTCCGACTTTTCCTTTCTTGGTAGTAATTAGAACAACACCATTAGCACCACGCGAACCATAAATAGCAGTGGCGTCTGCATCTTTTAAAATTTCAATACTTTCTATTTGGTCTGGATTAATACTATTTAAAGGACTTGTCAAACCCGCTAACACCGTGGAGGTTGAACTTGAACCAATAGCCTCTGAAGAATATGGAATGCCATCAATAACATATAAAGGATCGTTACCCGTGCTGCGTAGACTATTTTGTCCTCTAATTTGAATAGCAAAACCACCGCCAGGCATACCCGTCGTCTGTGTTATATTTACCCCGGCCATACGGCCTTGCATCGTTGCCAGCACATTCGTCACCGGTTGCGTTTCAATGTTCTTGGCTGTAATACGGGCAATACTCCCTGTGCGTTCTTTGTCTTTTACGGAATAGTAGCCGGCATTGACGATTACTTCTTTGAGTTGGGTGGTGTCTTCTTCTAATTGTATATTAATGATGGTTTGGTTATTTACAGGAATTTCCACCATTTTATAGCCTAAAAAAGAGAAGACCAAAATGTCTTTTGAGGCTACTTCAATGGTATATTTTCCATTAAGGCCGGAAACGGCGCCAGAGGGTTTTCCTTTTACGGTGATGGAGACACCGAGCAATGCGCCATTTGCATCGGTAATTGTACCGCTGACTTGCAGGGTTTGTTGTTGAATTTTTTCAACTATTGACGTGTTGTTGGCCCGCGCAGCAGTGCCGTACAAGCAGACCCCAAAAATGAGGGCATGCACAAATATGCCAAAGGCCTTGATTATTTTAATTTTTTTCATTATTATTAAGTATTGGTTAAATTAAACGTGAGTTTTGGTTTGCCATGGCGCTCTATTTAGTTTGAAGACAGGAATAGGGCGTCTTTTTTAGTGTTCAATCGCAATTTTCAGGATTCAGAATTTTGCGTACAGCCAATTGCATGCACCTATTGAAATGCCTATTTCAATTTGGCAGTGGCATCATTTCCAATGAGAAAACGACTCGTTTTTCGAAGGATGCGGCTCGGTTATTCCGGCGGAACAAATGTGCCCGGGAATTGGTTTTTTTGAGAGGATTTTATGTGCTCATAGCTTATTTTTTAACAGTTAAATTGATTAATGAATGAAGCGAGACTGTTAAAAATGAAGAAGCTTTGCTAAGAATGTAAGCGGAGAGTATGCCAATAATAAAAAAAGGCGTGGAACTCAGCTTAAACGTTTTCAAGGTACTGGTATTACCGTCGCACGAATAAGTGAGCCCACGCCAATAGACGTGAGCATCATACTTATCATCTCGTGCGTTTAAAAATTACCAGTTTTTGAAAACGAGATTCAAAGCGAATACTTCAAATTTTTATATGAAGAATCGCAAAATTATATTATTATCGCCAAATATAATAATTTTTTTTCAAAAGCAATATATATGTTGCCTTTTTTCTTTTTTCAAAGTGCGAATTTTATCATATGGAAAAAGAAAACTTTTTAACGGAAAGAAAACTACTGGGAAAAAGAATAACACAGTTGAGGTATAAATGCATTAATGAAAAAACTAAAAAGCCGATTTCGCAAGAAGAATTAGGTCTGCGGATTGGATTAGTTAAAAATCATATTGGTAAAATTGAAAGAGGTCAAACAAATACCACGGTTGATGTTTTATTTGGAATTGCAAAAGAATTTAAAGTCAATATTACAGAACTTTTTAATTTTGATGAACTTTAAAAAAGATGCCTTGGCATCTTTTTTTGTGGTTTTTATCACTTGTCAATTTCGAATTATCACTTGTCAAATCGGGAGCAACTGATTTCAAAATGCTTACATTCCGTGATTTGAATAATTATGAGACAAATAAAAAATGATATATTGCTCAAGTCTATTTCTTTGGTTTTAAAAGAGCTTCGATCTATAAAAACATTGACACATCTAAACATAAAATTGGATAGAAACTAGTATTCCTAAAAAATAGTTTTTTGGTTGGATACAACAAGTTGTGTACAATACGAAAAAAAAATGAGATCACATTAAATGACAAAGATTTACCACTATACAAAATTAAGTACTGCAATTGAATTCATATTGCCTTCTATGTGTTTAAGGACAAATTTTTTAAGCAAAATGAATGGTCCTAAAGAAAATCAAAAATGGTCTTTTGGAGGAATGAATGTTCCTTACGAAACGCTATATACTGAATTAGATTATAATGCAGATTCTGACAGAGCACATTTTGATGGTATGTATAAATTTGGCGAAGAAATAAAATCAAAAATTCAAGCAACCTGTTTTGTTTATTCAGATAAATACAAAGGATTTGAAAACGAAATGATGTGGGCTCAATATTCAGAAAACCACAGAGGAATTTGCCTTGAATTAGATACAGAATTATTTATTAAAGAAAATAGTCAATTAGATATTTTCAAATTCCAGGACATAAATTACGAGCCGAAAAAAAATGAATGGATCTATTGGAATAGAAATATGTCAAAAGACGAAAATATCGACCAATATATTAAACGAAATTTTGAAAATCTGTTTCTTTCAAAATCTCATTATTGGGAAAAGGAATATGAAAAAAGATTGTTAATTCTTGCAAATGATTTTTGTTATTTAAATATAAAAGAATCTCTTACAGGAATATATTATGGATTATCTACCGATTTTAATTACGATGTTGCAATACAACAATTTATTAACCCAATAAAAACCAAAACATATCGTGTGTACTTTGAAGATAATAAACTGAAGAGAATGGAGCGGAAAAGTACTTTACATAACACCTCATAAAATTTATGCTTTCATTTAATCTAAATAACAAATAAACAAACATTCAACAAACGATTTGCTACATCCGAAAAATAATCGATTTTTACATCGCGCAATTCATAATTCAAAAACCGTTGTGCTTCATGCTAAATAATATTTCTTTTGATATTTAATTTTATTTGTAACTTCGTGAATTAATGAAAAATGAGTTAAACATAAATGCGGATATGATTACTTGGGCTATTTCCAGAGCAGGTCATGACTTGCATGAATTTTTATCTACTTCTCCTCGAATAAATGATTGGGTTGAAAATAAGAGCAAACCAACTGTAAAACAACTTGAAAAATTTTCTCATAAAGTACATATACCTTTTGGTTATCTTTTTCTACAAAATCCACCTGAAGAAAAATTGCCAATTCCCTTTTTTAGAACAGGAAATGGTAACGGCACAATGGTAAGTCTTAATGTTTATGAAACTATTCTATTAATGCAAAGAAGACAAGAATGGTTGAAGAATTATTTCCAAGAAAATGAAATTGAAACTCTTGATTTTGTAGGTAAATTTAATGTAAATTCTAATTCTAAAGATATAGTTAATGATATAAGAAAAGTATTAGATTTAGATGAAAACTGGGCAAGGAGACATCAAACTTGGGAAAAAGCATTAGAATTTTTAACCGAAAAGATAGAAGATAAAGGAATTATATTAACCTTTAATAGTGTTGTAGAAAATAATACAAGTCGTCCGATTACAGTTGATGAATGCAGAGGTTTTGTACTTGTAGACGAATTATCTCCTTTCATGTTCATAAATGCTGCAGATGGTAAAGCGGCTCAAATGTTTACAATTGTTCATGAATTAGCTCATATTTGGACAGGACAAAGTGCTGGTTTTGATTTTAGACAATTACAACCTGCTGATGAACCTATTGAATTATTGTGTGATAAAGTGGCAGCTGAATTTTTAGTCCCAAAAGAATCTTTTATTGCTGAATGGATTGAATTAAGAGATATTAAAAAAATTGCACGCATCTTTAAAGTAAGCCCTATTGTAATTGCTCGCAGAACATTAGATTTAGGTATGATATCTAAAGTAGACTTTTTTACATTCTACAATAATTATATTGACCAATTACGTATTAAAAAAGAGACACAAGGAAGTGGTGGGGATTTCTATGCTACTGCAAAAAAGAGAGTAAGTTTAACCTTTGCATCTCATGTAAATAATGCAGTTAAAACAAATAAACTTCTTTATCGGGATGCCAATAAATTGACTGGGCTAAAAGGAGATACATATCAGAAATTTTTAACTAAATTCTTTTAACTACAATGAGTGTGTATGTAGTTGACAGTAATTTTTTCATTCAAGCTCACCGCGTTATTTATCCTTTAGATGTAGCAATAAGTTTTTGGGTTAGAGTGAAACAATTAGCTGAAAATGGTAATATAGTGAGTATTGATAAGGTTAAAAATGAAATTTATCAAAATGATGATGATTTAAAAACATGGTGTCAAAATAACTTACCTGTAGATTTCTTCAAAGACTCAACTGATGTTATATCCGAATATACTGCTGTTGTAGCTTGGACAATGTCAAAAAATGGTCATTATCAACAAAGGGCAGTTGATGAATTTATGGATGCCAATGAGGCAGATGCTTGGATTGTGGCATATAGTCTTAAACATAACTGCACGATTACAACTTACGAAAGAAGTCAGCCAGAAAGAAAGAGTAAAATAAAAATACCTGAACCTTGTGATTCACTTGGATTAACATATTTAGACACAATATCAATGTTTAGAATTCTAGGTGTTCAATTCTAATTCAACTTTGCAGGAAAACACAACAATGTGCATAAAAATTGCTTAATTCAGTAAAACATAATGTTTCTCGAACAAAAAAGTATTATGTTTAAAATGTAATATCCCCATTTTTAAGACAATACTAAAGTTGATTTTTTTATAAATAGTTATTATAGAAACCCGTTGGGTGTAATTATTTAGTTTAAAAGTCTTATAAATATTGGCCAAGATACTGAAATTCAGCATCTTGAAGTCGCCAAACCGCCAATATTTATGTCAAATATAGTAAAAAATTATTATAAAATTTTAGAAGTTATAAGTTCTTTGAATATTGTTTTAAACACAGAAATCCGAGTTGGAAGAAGACTTAAAATGACTGATTTAGAAGTTGTTGCATTGAGTTTAACTTCCGAATATATGTCTATTGATAGTGAAAACTCATTTTTCAATCAATTGCAAAATGGGCAAATTTCTAATCTAATTGAGCGAAGTCAGTATAACAAGAGAAGGAAAAAATTATTCCATTTTGCTGAAGAAGTCAGGCAACATTTATATTCAAAATTCACAGAGTTTGAAAATTGTTTTGTTGTTGATAGTATGCCACTGGAGATTTGTAAAATGGCTCGCCATAATAGAATTAAAATTTGCAAAGATGATTTTCAGACTGCACCAGATAAAGGTTTTTGTGCATCCCAAAATTCTTGGTTTTATGGTTACAAACTTCACGGGGTTTGTACCGTTTCTGGAGTTTTTCAATCAATAGATATTACAAAAGCGAGTGTTCACGATGTCCATTTATTAAAAGATTTAAAACATCAAATGTCTGATTGTGTGCTGCTTGGAGATAGAGGATATTTATCTTCAACCCTACAATTAGATTTGTTTGAAACAGCAAATATAAAATTGGAAACTCCAATGAGAATAAATCAAATTGGTTATAAAAAACAACCCTATATTTTTAGAAAATCAAGAAAAAGAATAGAAACATTATTCTCTCAATTGTGTGACCAATTTATGATTAGAAGGAATTATGCTAAATCTTTTCAAGGTTTTAAAACAAGAATTTTAGCAAAAATAACAGCTTTAACATTGGTTCAATACATCAATAAATTTATATTTGACAGACCAATAAATAATATTAAAACGCAAATAATTTAATTGCACCCAACGGGTTATAGAAGAATTTTTCTTGAGATTTATTTTAAGTGTATTTTAATTATGGTAAAACCGTAATGAAGTAAGGAATAACTTATTTAAATTAGCGCAGCTGTGAAATTGGGTTTTTATGAATTGGGTTAACGAATGATTAAGGGTTGGTGGAAATAATGAGAACTTTCAGATATTCAGCAATAAAACTAATAACTGGTGAATTTTGTATGGATATAATAGGTTGCAAGTAATATAAATGATTAATTAATTAAAAAAAAGAATATGAAAAAGTTTCTGACAAACATCGTATTTATTGGATTGTTAATAGCTGTAGGGTATTATTTTCTTAAAGAAAGTGGATATAATATTGATTCAATTTTGAATAAGACAAAAACTTACGATGTAATAGCTGAATGTTCTAATATTGAGAATTTAGTTTTAACTTCAGTAACAGAATTGACTGTTACAAACAATGGAGGAAAGAATCATAAAGATGTTACAGTTCGAGTAACTGCCTACAATAACAATGGAGATATTATAAAACAAAAAAATGTACGATTTGACAGAGATTTATTGCCTAATAGCTCAATGTCAAAACCGATTACCATACCTGCTAAAACGGAAAAATGTAATTGTGTGATTTTGGATTCTAATCCTGATTAAAAGACTACTTGTAACACCTCATGAAATTTATGCTTACAGTTAAACTAAATAATGAACCGACAAACATTCAATAAAAATTTAATAATAGACAGCGAAAAATTAGAGGATGTAAAACACCTAAAGAAATGATTAATATTGAACTGAAATTTGTAGCTTAAAAACATCAAAAATCAACAACGCTTTGTTGTTTTAGAACATTGAATCCAGCACCATCTATGGAACCAAATTTTATCGAACCAAAGAAATTTAGTCAACATTTTGATATAGATAAAGATATTGAACTTGATTTTGTAGATATTTATGCTTATCAAGATATTCCCTTATTTCTTGACCCATTTGGAATTTCAGCAATGGGAACAAAATGGGCAAAAGAATGTGAAAATCAAATTGCAACCTATTTTCAATATTTAGTTGACAGTTTAAGAACTGGAGACAAAAAAACTGTTACAAAATTATTAAACGCTTTACACGAAGTTAATGAAATTGCTTTAGGATATTCAGATGGAATTCCAAGTGGTCGTGGAATTGGCCCACAACAGGCAAAAGAAATACAATCAGCTTTCGAATCAAGTCAAGCAGCTCAATCTGGTGATATTAAGGATATTGCGGATTGCGCATTGATGATTCCTGGCATTAGTAGAGACAAAATTTCAGATATAACAGCCAATATTCTTAAAAGACAGTTAGTTGAATATACGCAAAAACAATGTGATAAATATAAAATACAAACTAAAAGAGTAGCTGTTAATAATGCATTTGATTATAATACTTTACAATTCACAAGTTACTTTGCTCAACTTCCAGTTATTGGAGACCATGCAAAAATATTATTACCAATTAGTTCGGTTCGTCAAGACCCTGAATTAAGTAAAAGTAAATATTATCGAAATTTTGTTCTCGAATTTTTAAGAGCAGAACATCAACACGCAGGAGATGCTCTTTCTTCAGTACTTAAAAACGGTCAAGTTGTAGTTAGAATTATGGACTTGAAAGAAAAATATCCAATGAACGTGGATTTCTTATATGATTTTTCTAAAAAGCATCCTAAAATTTTAGAAAATTATAAGGAAGAATTAAGAAGAACAGCCATCAAAAAAGGTAAAGCACAACTTGTTACAAATAGAAAAATTTTAAATTCTATTGAGCGGAAAGCAATTATGACCTCAATTCAAGCTGGTCAAAAAGATGCTCATCAGTTTCATAAAATATCATTTGATAATTTAATACACATATTTGGAAATCGGACTTCTAACCCAACAAGCGAACAAGGCATCAACGAAGGTCGAAAAAGAATTGATATTGTTTTTAACAATTCAGACAAAAACGGATTTTTCCATAATCTGAATACAGTACATAAATTAAAATGCCCGAAAATAATAGTTGAATGTAAAAACTATGGTAGTGAGTTAGGAAATCCAGAAGTTGACCAAATTAATGGAAGATTTAATTCATCGGGCAGTTTTAATAGATTGTCAGAAAGCCAGGGTTTAAGTGATAAATCTCCCTCAGACTGAAAATCAGGTTCTTCATCAAGTTTTTCAAAAATAGCTTTCATCGCTTCAGGAAAATGTTGAATATTAGCTACTCGTACGCCACGTTTACTTACCTTTGGATTTTCGGGATTAAAACATTTTACGCCAAAATAATCGTCAAACCATTTTTCTTTTGTCTCTGCATCATCACCGCCCCCGGCAAGCGCTCCAGCGTGTCCGCAAGGTCTTGATATGTTTTTTTTCCAACGGCCTGTAACACAAACTACAATCGGCTTATTAAATCCGAATCTTCTTTCTTTTATCCAATCAAGTGCCATTTTTTCATAATAACCTCCGGGTTCTACATAAAGCGCAATTGCTTTTGTACGAGGATCGTTTTGTGCGGCGTATAAAAATTCTGGCAATGCGAAATGTATATAAACATCCTTGCCTGAACTAACTGCGGTTGAAAGTCCGAATCCGGCAGTACGGAGATACTCCGCCATTGTAGTTGTAAAGTTTCCGGAATTGGAATGAATTGCGATAGAACCTTTTTTTAATGTTTCAGCAGGATTA